>NZ_CP054492.1:2433561-2737757 GCF_015265455.1 Candidatus Sulfurimonas baltica
TCAAAAACTTCAGGGTTCTCTTCAAGTGAACTATTGTAAGTTTCATCATCAATCCACCCAAGTACATGCATTCTTGTTATTACACGATTTGCTCTTCCCATGGAAATTTCATAATTTTTTGTAGGGGCATAAGCGCTTGGTGCCTTTGGTAAACCAACCAATATTGCCATCTCTTTTAATGTTAATTCATCTAGTTTTTTATGAAAATAACCGTCTGCTGCTGTCTTTATACCATAATATCCATGACCGAAATATATCTCATTTAAGTAACACTCCAAAATTTTCTCTTTGCTTAGATTCAGCTCGAGCTTAAGAGAGTATATAAGTTCTTTTACTTTTCTAGATAGCTTTTTTTCTCTTGTTAAAAGTTTGTTTTTTACCAGCTGCTGGGTTATTGTACTTGCCCCTTCAACCATTTTTCCTGCTTTTACATCTTTTATTATTGCCCTAAAAATTGCATCCAGATTTACACCTGAATGTTCAAAAAACGTTGTGTCTTCTATTGCAACAAGAGCTTCAATTACTCTAGGAGGAATCTCTTCAAACGAAGCATAATATCTATGCTCTTTATCAAAAATATTCGCTATCTTGTCTCCATTTTTGTCATAAATCCTTGTTGTGATATCAGGCTTATAGTTTACAATTGATGATATATCATAATCTTGACCGACTAAGAAATACCCCAAAATAATAAAAGGGGTTAAAAAGCCAAGCAGCATAAGTGTGAAAATTATATTTTTAAACAGTTTCATATTCTAAAATTCCTATTGGCAAAATTTGCCTCTATCAATGTTTTTGTATATTGTGCAGTTGGATTTTTCAAAATACTCTGCATATCTCCAATCTCTACAACTTTTCCATTTTTTATTACACATATATCCTCACATAAACTTTGTGCGGAGTTCATGTCGTGCGTCACAAAGAGTATCTTGAAGCCGAACTCTTTTTGCAGTTTTTTCAATAACTCTAAAATCATAACCCTTGTTTTTGGGTCAAGTGCAGTTGTTGGCTCATCAAGCAGTAGCAACTCAGGTTCAGACTCCAGTGCCATAGCAATTATTACACGCTGAAGCTGTCCGCCTGAGAGTTCAGGAGGGAACCTGTGTAAAAGTTCTACGTCCAATCCAACTTGGGCAAATAGTTTTTCTGCTTTTTCAAGAGATGTAAAAAACTGTTTATGTATCTTTGTAAGTGGGGAGAGTGCCGTAAACGGGTTTTGAGGTACAAAAGCCAAACTCTCACCTGCTTTTAATTCAAAGTCACCCTCAAACTTTAGTTCAACTTCCATACTGCTAGGCAACATGCCCAAAAGTGCTTTGAGCGTTAAACTTTTCCCGCTTCCGCTTTGCCCAACAAGAGCCAAAGAGGATGATATGTTAAAAGATATATCAACTAATGTTTTATCATCTAGGGTTATATGCAGCTTTGAGATATTCATTTTTTTATTTTAGCTAAATTTATACATAACTCTCTTAACTGCTCGCAACTGTTGCCCAGTCTTGCAATGACTCTTATTATAGCTTTGTCTACCGTTGGCTGTCTTATACCTCCTACAGCGAATCCTTTACGCTTTAGTTCATCACGTATCTCTATAACCTTTTTGTTATCATCAATAACAATTGGGACAATAAGAGCCTCTGTTTTTATACCAAGTTCTTCAAATATTATTTCTTTTCTTTGCTCTATTTCACCTTTTAAAAACTCTGTATTTTTCAACATGTAGATTAAAGCGTTGTGCGCTAAAAGTGTGTCATAAAGAGATAAAGAAGTTGCATATATGATTGGTTTTGCGCGATTTATTAAATACTCTACTATATGCTCTGATGCCAAGATAAATGCACCGAAACTTCCATATGCTTTTCCAAGTGTCCCCATCTTTATATAGTTAGGTTTTATATCTACCCCATAATAATCAAAAGCACCCATTAACTTACTGCCGATAACTCCGCTGCTATGTGCTTCATCAACTATAAGGAGTGCATCATATCTATCTGCAATCTCAAAAACATCTTTATGTACTATGTCGCCGTCCATTGAGTATATACCCTCAACTGCAATTATTTTTCTTTTTGCTGGTGAATCTTTTAGCAAAGCTGCTAGCTCATCCATATTGTTGTGTGTAAAAAACTCTACATGTAGATTGTTTAGATTTGATGCCAACACTCCAGAAGCATGATACTTCTCATCCATAAACAGAGTGTCTCCCCTTCTAACTAATGACTCAATCAGAGCTATATTTGCATTGAATCCACTGCCTAAAATAACTGCATCTTCAAAGCCGTTAGCTTCACACAAAGCAGACTCAAAATCTTTATGAATTTGATGATACCCATTTACTAAAAGTGACGCTTTGGAACTGTGAAGCGGAAGTTTTGAGAGGGCTTTACATGTAGCATTGTGCAGCTCTTTATTATGGGCTAAACCAAGGTAGTCATTTGATGCAAAATCTAAAATAGAATTATCTACCACTTCTCTACTTCTATATCTGCCTGATTTTTTAAGCGCCTTTAGTTCATTATCGTAATACATTATATTATTTTCATCAACAGACAACAACCTTGTCTCTCCCTGCCTCTTTTGCTTTGTATAGTGCATCATCTACTCTTTTATATAAAAATTCTGCATCTTCTCCATCTACATATTGGGTGACTCCAAAACTCATAGTAATCGGGAGGATTTTATTACTGTTTTTTACCTCTATTCTCAGTTTTTCTGCAATCACCTCTGCATTTTTTTTGTTTGTATACGGCAGAATAATCATAAACTCCTCACCGCCTATTCTGCAAAAAATATCCACATCTCTAATTAAAGAGGATATTAATTTTGAATACTCTATAAGCACATTGTCTCCCACTATATGTCCATGGACATCATTTACTTTTTTAAAAAAATCAACATCACACATTATAATAGATAATTGATCTCCATATCTTTTTGACTTGGAAATCTCTTCGCTTAGTCGTTGGTTGAAATATCTGCGGTTTTTAATCCCTGTCAACGGATCCGTAACTGTTAAATATTCCAACTCAATTCTATATCTTTCTTGTTCTGTAATATCTGCAAGTACTACACTGTAATGATTTTCCTCAACCGAAATAAGCGATACAGCTACTGAGAAGTAGTACTCTTTCTCATGGTATTTAATTTTTACCTTATTATGCCTAGTCGAATTTTGTTCCAAATAATCAACCCAATGCTGACCGTCCATGCTTTTTTGTACACATCCATCTTCTATGACAAAAAAATCACATATACAAGCATACTCTCTTTTAAACTCTTTGAGAGATTTATAGCCATCAAAATATTTAAAAAACACTCTGTTGACATCAATTGTTGTGTTTTTGTCATTTATAACAACAATATTAGTAGATGAATCTATAATGTTTTTATAATATTTTTTTTCTCTTCTATTTGCATAAAAAAGATAACTGCTCACAATTATTGCAATACTCATAATGATTATAATTGTAAAAGTAAACCACTTAAACATTAAAAAATCCAAATCCAGGTTTGAAACACTCTCTCTGTTTTTAAACATAATATAATAGCCGAGAGACTCCATATTTAGTGTTTTTAACTCATGTGAGACCACCAAATAGTCATCTTCTACTTTGTATGAGTTGTTAAAGTAGTTTTGTACACCTTTTTTCTCTAAATATTTTAATATCTCTGAGGGTGCATCAAAATTTGCAACATAATATTCACTATTGATAAATGTTGCTGTAAATGGGTATTTTAATTTTTCACTATACCCTTTTTTCAAAACAACAACTGAGTCTGTATCAAACTTCTTTAGCTGCTTTGAAATAGAGTTGAAATGTGATATCACCTCTATTATTCCAATAAAAACATCATCTTTAAAAAGTGGGATTACTGCTTTTATACTAAGGTCATAAAGCCCTGCGCTACAACCATATGACGGTTTTTTTGATTTTGAAACACTCACCAAATCTGGTCTCATGCTAGCAATATTCTCATGCTTTATATTGCTCCAGCTTTTATAGATTGAGTTTAAATCCTTGTCAATAATATGCACCCATATGTTTTTATATTGTGTATATTCTCTATAATCAGAAATTAGTTTTTTATAATAATCTTCTTCTATATTTTTGTTAAAAATATCTTGAACTAATTTTTCATCATTTGCCAAACTCATAGCCATGGCCAGAGTAGCTTTTTGCTTGGATAAAATCATTGCCGCTACTTCTTCTTGCATCTCATTGGCTAATAATTTATATTTACTATTTTGCAGATTACTCTTTTTTTCTTCGAGAGACGCATTGTATGCAAATGTAATAAGTATTAAAAGTATAAAACCAACAAACTGATATAAATATAACTGATAACGTTTCAACATAAATGTCCTTTTATAAGTACTATCTTATCACTAAATTTGTTGAATTTAGATAAATTTATTTAATAACTCTGTATTCAAACCCATAGCAGTACTCTCATATCCTTTAACCTCTGTTATATAAGGTTTACAAAATCCTTCTACCATACATGCACCTGCTTTTCCTCTCCACTCTCCACTTTTTAGATAATTTTCTAAATCTTCAAGGTTAAACTCACTGAAAATATAATCGGTGGATGAGATATCAACTATTTTAATATTTGGGGACTGGTAAATCATACATGTAATAATGCTTGTAATATTTCCGCTTTGTGTCATCAGTATATTTCTGGCATCATCAACACATTTTGCCTTGCGCAGTATTTGCCCCTGAGAACTTACTACCGTGTCGGCTACTAAAAGTGGGTAATCATTAAATCCGAAATATTTGAGGTTAGCTTCATACTTTCCAATGGTGGCGAGGTAAACAAAGTTTTTAGGGGATGATGCGATAATACTCTCTTCATCAAAATCAACGCTTTGCTGAATAAACTCTATCCCAGCTTCTTTTAAAAGCTGCGCGCGAGTAGTTGATGATGAAGCAAGTCTTATCATTACAAAGAACTTGAGAAATAAGTTCCTATTAAAATCGCTATAAAGCCTAGTGCAATATTTAGAGGAACCATAAATCTTCCAATAAGACCAAGTTGGTTTTTAGCACCTACAAAGTCTCCGCTATTCAACAGTTTTTCAGCCTTGTTTCTTCTAAACATCATAATTATCAGGTTTATAAACATGATACTCCAAATAGTCTCTTTAACATGGACTAAAGGACTAAATGCTGATGAGGAGAGTCCATAGCCTTTGCTCATAAGAACTGCGGTAATTAACAATATGATTACAAACGGCAGAACAATACTAAAGAGTCTTTTAAGTGCATGAGCGATTCTCTCTAATCTTTTTTGAGGTGATTCTATCTCCAAAAAGGATTGATGAGCCGCGTAACGCATAGCTACCATGCCGCCAACCCAGACTACCGCACTTATTACATGTAAAAAAACTATAGCAACTTTATATTGTAAAAATATATTTTCCATTATAATAGAACCTCTTCAATAAATTTTAATGCCTCTGCTTTAGCCTCTTTTACTTTTGTTGCGTCTTTTCCACCGGCTTGAGCGAAATCAGGACGACCACCGCCACCGCCGCCTAATATTGGAGCGATTTTTTTAATCCAATCTCCTGCTTTAGCCTTTGCATCTTTAACACCTGCAGCGATAAGAACCTTATCCCCTTTTACTTGAAACAACATTGCGCAAAGTTTATCATGTTGATTTTTCAACTCGTCTATTTTTTCTTTAATGTCTCCGCTCAGTAACTCTTCAACTACAACAGTAACACCATTTATCTCCGTTGCTTTTATCTCAACTTTAGCACTCTTTTGTGCATCTTGCAATTCACTTTTGAGCTCAGCAATATTTGATTTAAGTCTTGCAATACCGGAAATAACATCTAAGTTTTTAACCTCTGCTTGAACCTCTTTTAAAAGAGTCCTCTGTTGTGAAAAGTATTGATAAGCTGCATTTCCGCAAACTGCCTCTATACGGCGAACTCCTGCTGAGACACCAGCCTCTTTTGTAATAATAAACGAGCCAATATTTGCAGAATTCTCTACATGTACCCCGCCGCAAAACTCAACACTTGCGTCGCCAAAACTAACAACGCGAACTTCATCGCCGTACTTTTCTCCAAACTGAGCTTTAGCACCAGATTTTTTAGCATCTTCAATGCCCATTACTTCTGTTTTTCCTGTTATGCCGCGAAGAACATCATTGTTAACTCTTCTCTCTATCTCTGCTATCTCTGCATTTGTTAACGCTTTTGGATGTGAGAAATCAAATCTTAGTTTGTCTGCGTCTACAAGTGAACCTGCTTGGGAAATATGCTCACCTAAGACATCATACAAAACTGCATGAAGAAGGTGTGTAGCGGAGTGATGTTTAATAATTTCCGCTCTGCTTATATCTACATGTGAATCTACAATATCACCAACTTTCAACTCTTTTTCTACAGAAATTTGAGACATATTTAGTCCAAAAAATTTCTTTGTATCAAGAACTTTTGCATAACTCACAAGCTCTCCAATATCGCCGGTTTGTCCACCACTCTCAGCATAAAAAGGTGTAAGATCTAAAAGAACCCAGCCTTTAGAACCTACACTTAACTTTTCTACATGTTTAAATTTATCATCTAAAAGTGCTAAAACTTCTCCTGAATGTTGTAAAAACTCATATCCGACAAAAGTGTTCTCATTAAACTTCTCTAAAAGTTCTTTGAAATCTCCATGAACTGCATCATCCCCGCTACCTTTCCAAGCAGCTTTTGCACGAGTTCTCTGCTCTAACATCAACTCTTCAAACTTAGCAGAATCAAGTTTTAAATTTTTCTCTTTAAGCATATCTTCTGTTAGGTCAAGCGGGAATCCAAAAGTGTCATAAAGTTTAAAAGCAACCTCTCCGCTAAAGACACCCTTTGTATTTTCAAGCTCAGCATTAAAAAGTTCGATTCCAGACTCAATTGTTTTGAAAAATCTAGCCTCTTCCAACTCTATCTGCTCTTTTACGGCAGGAGCTTTAGGAGATAAATAATCATACTCTGCTCCCATAATCTCTACCACATCATCAACCAGTTTATACATAAACGGCTCTCTAAAACCAAGCAGATAACCGTGTCTTACAGCACGACGAAGAATACGACGAAGAACATAGCCACGCCCTTCGTTTGAAAAGTTTATACCTTGAGCCAAAAGAAATAGTGCAGTTCTTATATGGTCTGCTATTACACGGTAAGAAGCACCGGTTGCATACTCATACTCTTTGCCTATTAGTTTTTCTACATGTAGAATAATTGGCATAAAAAGTGATGAGTCATAATTGCTTTGTTTCCCCTCTGCAATTGCGACAACACGCTCAAGACCCATACCTGTATCTATTGATGGTTTTGGAAGTGGTGTCATAGTCCCATCGGCACTTTTTTCATACTGCATAAAAACAAGATTCCAAATCTCTAAAAATCTATCTCCCTCACCGCCCATATAATCCTCTGGACCACTAAAGCTTTCTGCGCCTTGGTCAAAAAAGATTTCACTACAAGGTCCACATGGCCCTGTATCTCCCATCTGCCAGAAGTTATCAGCATCACCAAGTCTCATAATTCTATCTTTATGAACATGCTTCTGCCAAAGGAGTTCAGCTTCATCATCGCTCTCATGAACAGTAACCCAAAGCTTATCTACTGGAAATTTTAATACTTCGGTAATAAACTCCCAAGCATAATCAATAGCATCTTCTTTGAAGTAATTACCAAAACTAAAGTTACCGAGCATCTCAAAAAACGTGTGGTGACGGGCTGTGTGTCCAACATTTTCCAAATCGTTGTGTTTACCGCCTGCACGGATACATGTTTGACAAGAAGTAGCTCTAGGGTTTTGTGGAACCGGTATTTCACCTGTAAAAATAGATTTAAAGGGCACCATACCTGCATTGTTAAAAAGAAGTGTTGCGTCATCTGGTACAAGCGGAGAGCTTGCTACTCTATCGTGATTTTTTTCTTCAAAAAATTTTAAAAATTCTTCTCTAATATTCATAAATAATTCTCTCGTATAAAATTACGCGATTATACCTAAAAATTGTACTAAAGAAGATAAAAATACCTGCCTATTTAAGTAAAAAATTTGATAAGTGTAGCTATAATTATTGACTTTCAATAATGGTAAAATAAAACAAAAATCGGAGATAATCTTGAAGAAATTAATATTGGCTACTGCTTTACAATTATCTTTAGCAACAACCGTAGCATTGGCAGCACAACAAACGAATATGAACAACAGAGCGTTTATGTCGGTAAAAGTTAAAGCGGACAAAGGGGAGGCAAATAGTCAATTTGCTTTGGGTGGCATGTATTTTCAGGGTATTTCAATAGAAAAAGACCATGCTATGGCAGCATCTTTATATCGAAAAGCTGCAATACAAGGGCATGAAAAAGCTATGTTTAACCTTGCTATGATGTACAAAAAGGGAGATGGCGTAACACAAGATATAAATGAAGCAATTTCTTTATTTGGTCAAGGGGCTGAAAAAGGGGACCAAAAGTCTGCCATTCACCTTGCTGAGATATACTACAAAGGTGATGGTGTAAAAAAAGATTTGGATAAGGCTTTTGAATTATATAAACAAGTTGCAGATAAAAAATACCCTATAGCGCAATATCAAGTAGGTTTGATGTACAGAGCCGGTGAAGGTACAAAAGTTGATTTATCTAAAGCCATCCTTTATCTGAACAAAGCATCTATGCAAAATAGTGAAGCAGCACAATACGTGCTTGGCAAGATGTATTACGAAGGTGATGGGGTAAAACAAAACAAAAAAGAAGCTGAGGGCCTACTAAAGAAGGCATATTTAAATGGAAAACATGAAGCAAAGACAATTTTGGATAAAGAAAATTGGACTCCAGAAAAAAATTAAAGGAAATTTATGAAAAAAATATCTATTGCATTAAGCGTTGCTACACTTCTAATAGTTGGTTGTAGTGATAAGCCAAAAGAGCAAGAAAAAAGTGCACCGACAGAGACTACTAAAGCAGCTGTAGAGCCTCAATCAATTTATGGAGCATCACCTCAAAAACAAGAGACACCAAGCGATAATGAACTTAAACTTGATGCACCACATGTTGCCAAGGTATTAGAAACTGTAGATGGCGGTGGGTACACATACGCTAAAGTTGAAGAAGAGGGTAATATTTACTGGATAGCCGGTCCTCAAACAGAAGTAACAGTGGGAAGCAAAATCTCTTTTCTTGAGCAAATGGTTATGAATGATTTTGCTAGTAAAGCATTAAATAAAACATTTGATACTCTTGTATTTGTTAGTGCGATTGTGTCAACCGACAAATCAGCTAAAAGTGGTGCAGCAGTTGCTACAGCGGCTAAACATACAGATGGAACACATATCGACTGCAACCATGATGATGAACTTAAAAAAGCTCCATCAGAAATCAAGGTATCTAAAAATCCCAATGGATACAGTGTTGAGGATTTATACGCAAAAAAAGCGGAACTAGCCGCTAAAAGTGTAAAGGTAAATGCTCAAGTCGTTAAAGTTTCCAAAGGGATTATGGGCAAAGATTGGATTCACATCCAAGATGGTTCAGGCTCAAATGGAACCAATGACATTATTGCCACTTCGAAAAACTCAACTGTAAAAGTTGGAGATGTAGTTACTACTGAAGGAGTTATAAAAACAAATGTTGATCTCGGTTATGGTTATAAATTTTCTGTAATTATTGAAGATGCAAAATTTACTTCTATAAAATAAATATATTAATAGCATCTTTTCAAAGATGCTATTAGTACCTCTTACTATTTACTCGGAAAATCCTTAAATAACTTTACAATAACCTTGTTTATATAGTTACTCATCTCTTCTTGTGTGTATTCTGCAGATATTTCGTCTTTAGCTATCCCCTGCCAAACAATTTCCTGCTTCTTAACATCAAAAACCTCTATTATTAGCTTTCCTTCGTCATACTCATAAGTAGTAGTTGAGACTCTCATATCTCTCTCATATGGAAAATAGCTACGATTAACATCCCTCACCATTGGGTCATTCAAATACCCATAATAATATCTAGGACGGATACTCATACTCTCATAATTAGTCTCAACCTGACTCTTTGTTTGAACATCAAGATGCACCGTAAAATAAAAGTCTGCATTACTCTTATCTACTCTCGTATAACCTTTTTGAACAATATATTCCTCAAGAACTTTGCCTACAATACTTCTTGAAAAATCTCTGTTATCACTCTTCTTAGCATACACAACTGAGAAGTTTGTATTTGATTTAAAATCATATTTTGGGTCATAACCGACCTGAACCTGAAGCGTAGAACACCCACTTATAAATAGCGATACGACTATTGCAATTAACCAATTTTTCATATACTCTCCTTTTACTGTTTTATCGGTTTTATTTTCACTAACTTATTACGGTTAAATGATGCACTGACAATGAGTATAATTATAACAGATATGACATAATATATCCACTCAGGTACTGGAACAGGATCACCAGCAGCATATGAGTGTAATCCTGATAAGTAGTAGTTTACACCAAAGTATGTCATTATAACTGAGGAGTATGCAACTACTGAAGCAGCAGTAAACACAAAGTTAGATTTCAGTGCCGGCACAAAACGCATATGTATTACAAATACATATACTAAAATTGTAATCAATGCCCAAGTCTCTTTTGGATCCCATCCCCAATAGCGACCCCATGACTCATTAGCCCAAACACCGCCTAAAAAGTTTCCTACCGTAAGAAGTGAAAGTCCAACAATCATAGACATCTCGCTAATACGTGTTGCTTCAAATATATTTACACTTATTTGTTCACGCTTATCTTTACTTGAAAGCATAATATAAAAAATCAATACTACAAATCCAAGTAATGTGCTAAGCCCTAAAAATCCATAACTTGCTGTAATAATAGAAACATGAATTGTCAGCCAGTATGACTTAAGCACGGGAACCAGTGTAGTTATTTGAGGATTTAGCCAACTTAAATGCGCTACAAACAAAGTAATACCTGCAAATATACCGGTGGTTGCAACCGCCAACTCTGATGAGCGTGCAAATAATATTCCAGCAAGAATAATAGTCCAAGATATATAAAGCATTGCCTCATAACCATTACTCCATGGAGCATGACCTGCAATATACCATCTTAAACCCAAGTTCATTGTATGAATAACAAATGCAACTACAAAAACTCCAAGAACAATCCGTGTAACTACCTCTATATTTATATTTGGCTTTGCAAGGCGTACAAATATCAGCACCAACAAAATTAAACCCGCAAGGAGATAAATCGGATAAAGCTTATCAAAAATATTCATCTTGTTGTAAAGAAGTTCTGCTTCTATGAGCATTGAATCAGGTATAATTGAAGGAGAATACTTTTTCTGATACTCTTTAATATCATCAATTGCCTTATTTGCCTCCTCCCATGTACCTCTATTTATACCGTTAACCAACCCCATAGAGTTATTTCTAAGCAGAGTAAGCACCTCTTTTGAAGCCTCTGGTGGGAAACCTTGAAGAGCCTCCTCCGGATAGTACCATTTGTTAGTTTCATCGCCTTTTAGCGGAAATACTGTCATAAAGCGACCCGAGTAAATCATATACGCCACATTTACCCTCTCATCAACCTTAATAATCTCTTTATCAAACATATCCCTGATTGCTGAACGTTTTCGAAGAGCCTCTTCTGCAAGCTCACCTAATTTATATTGACCATTTCTGTCAAAGGCGTCGTTATATGCAAATCTTTTTTTTGATTCATCGACACCCAGCAACTTACTGACTTTTGGGTGTGCCACCTTAATCATATCTATCTGCTTCCAAACATCTGGGTTAGATGCCATTCCCAACAGTATCTGGTTATGTGAAAGTCCAAACATACTATCTTTGGAAGATATTTTATTAAGTAGCTCTATTGCAAAAGAGTCAATCGGTTTAATTCTGCCGTCACGACTTTGAACAAGCAAAGTTCCATAGTGCTCTGCATGCTCTGCATCAATATTTTTAACCTGTTCTATCAGCTCAGTTGATGCGGTAAGCGTCTGTGCGTTAAACAGTGAAAAAAACATTAATAAAGCAGCGGTAACGCCCGCTTTGTATTCATATTTGGTTCTTGCAAGTTTTCCGAAACGGCCGTTTGGATTAAAAAAATTAAGAAACAGCCCTATTGCTAAAAGTGTATAGCCAAAATAAGTTGGCCATTTTCCAGGGTCATGATTTACCGACAAAATTGTCCCTTTTTCATCTTTGTCGTAAGATGATTGAAAAAATAAATAACCGCCATAATCAAGAACATTGTTCATATAGATTCTGTGCTCCTGTCTTACAAGATTTTGCTTGTCTATCAAAGTCACATGACTCTCGTATGATGAGGGACTCATTGAACCTGGATATTTTATTAACATAAAATCTCTAAGTCTAAGCGAGAATGGCAACTCTATAATTTTTGAACCCCATTCTAACGCTATTTCAGTATCTGCAATTTTAATATTTTCAGTATACCCTTTAAATCGCTTTCCGCTTCCCATAAGAGCAACCTCTTTATGAATTCCATCATATTCCACATCTACAACTAGAGCAGAAAGTGAGTCAAATTTCATATTCATACTTGCTGTTGACTTGTATGTATCTTCATCTATAACAGTTACTTTACCTTTGGCTAAAACTGCTTTTGATACAAGCTGAATACCATTGATGTTATAAAGTTTTTTTGCTTCAAAAGGGTACTCTCTGCCAACATTATAAAGACCTTCTGAGCGGTCTGCCATCTTCATCCAATTTATTTGCACGTTTGAGACAAAAGATATATTCCCATTATTGTTTATAAGGCGCAAGATTGGTTTAGCCTCTCCTGTTGGCTCTTTATCAAAATATATAGCTAAAGGACCTAAATCTATAAAATCACCGCTTTTTAAGAAAAACTTTTCAGGACCCTGCGGTGTTGTGATAACGAAAGAGACTATCGGTACTCCATTTTCATCCTCAACTGCTGTTTTTACGGCTTTATCTATAAACTTTTTATATTTAACCGTGATATCTTTGCCATCAACATCCAAAGTTGTTTTAAACTCTCTGCCGCCAAGTGCGGAGATATAGACTATCTCCTCTTCATAATATTTTTTATCATTTTTAGTTGCACCTACCTGTAAAAATGCATCAGATGACAACATGCGATGTTCGGTCGCTCCCTCTCTTATATGCATAACACCTTCATACCCGTAGTAACGGGTAATTCCAGAGCCTAGTAAAACAAACAAAAAAGCAATATGAAATATAAAAGTGGGAATTTTTTTCTTTGTGTACATTTTATATTTGAAAATATTTCCAATTATACTAATGCCTAAAAGTACCTGCACTGCTTCAAACCAGCATGTGCTATAAACTAACGCCCATGAAGTGTTTATTCCGTGGTCATTTTCTATAAACGTTGCTATTCCACTTGCTGCTGCAAACAAAAAAATTAAAAGCAGCATTAGTTTCATTGAGATTAAAATAGAGTATATTTTTTTGATAAGTGTCATGTTTTTCCTTGTATTATCCTGCCTAAGTCTATAGTATAATTACTAACAAAGGCTAAACTATAAAGATGAAAAATATGGTGCGTGGGAGTAACGGAGAGTTCCGTTACTTATTTCTAACACATCTAGCGATGCCTTTCCCAGATATTTTATTTCTTGTACCTGGATTTCCAGAATAAAAATCAATATATTTTGCATAACCTGCTCGATCAGCAGATGTACTACTCCAATAAATATTCATCTCTACCGTCTGAAATATAGGGTCAATAAAAGCAGTTGTTCCTTCAACCCCTACACTTGTATCGACTATACTCGATAATTCACCAATAGTTGGAAGTCTCCAATCTGTATATGTAGCTAAACTTTTAGCGGCACAATAATCAACAGCAGTTTGCCAACCTACTGTTGCACTATTACCATCATCTTGCCACATTAGAGAATCTGAATTCATTGTAATAGTTCCTACTGCTTCTGATTGATCAACACCAGCTTCACTTCCTCCCGTACTTCTAACACATCTTACATAATCACTATTCCCTTTTCCATAATGATTAACTGCACCATTGTTAAATCTAACGTCCAATGCTCTGTTTGAATTACCATCATATGTCTCAGAACTCCAAAAATATCCACTAACTGTATTATTAAATACACCTATATTTTCACTTATATCATCAGCTAGTTTTTTCAACTCATTTACATCTGGAAGATACCAATCATCATATCCTCCAAGAGTGCTATCTTCACAATAAGTTTTTGCGGCACTCCATGTTCTTGTTGTAAGGACCTCTGCATCGTCTTGCCATATTTGTCCTTTTTCAGTTAATACAACTACTTTCTTTGCATCATCTCTAAAAGTATCAGCGCTTGCATCTGCTATAGTTGTAAAACTCATACTGTAATCTGATCCCTTAGCTCCATTTACAGCACCAGAAACAGCACCATCTACCACCAATGTATATGTTTCACCAGCATCCAAGTCGCTATCTGGCTCAAAAGTAGCTGTAAAACCATCATAGGACACACTTCCTACAACGCTAATATTTGAAGAATTTTTTAAAATAATACCTGAAACATTCATACCACCTGACATAACTTCACTAAATCTAATTGCTACTGATGTATCTTCAAGTATACCTATTCCACCTGCTTCTGGCACTGTATAACAGATTGTTAGTGGATTAGTTTGTGCACATGTTGCTAAAGCAGTTGTAAATGTTGTAACTGATTGAGAGCCTAAGTTGTTTCCTACTAAATCTGTTACAGCAGTTGACACTGTAACAGAATAAGTTTCAGCTATTTCATAAGTAGAATCTGGTGAAAATGTTGCAACATTTCCACTTAGTGAAACTGTACCAGAGACAACAGCATTTGCTGAATCTTTTACGACAATATTTGATGTATTTATTGTACCTGCTGCCATATCCTCACTAAATGTCACTACGACATTGGCATTAAGAGAAACATCTATGGCTGTGTCACTTGGAGATATAGAACTTATAGTAGGAGGTACTGTCTCTGCATCTTCGGTTGTAAAACTAAATACATGATTTGAGTTCAATGCATTACCTGATACATCTTGTACTCCTGTGCTTACTGTAACTGTATAAGATGTACTATAAGCCAAGTTTGAACTTGGGTTGAAAGTCAATGTTGTGCCATTGTCAGTTACAGTTCCTGTAACACCACCACTTACAGTAACATTTGATGTATTTAGCGTTGATGAATTCATAGGTTCACTAAAAGTAACTGTAATATTAGAGCCTATTGCTACACCTGAACTTCCATTTGATGGTGTTTTTGAGCTTACTGTTGGTTTTGTTATATCAGGTGCTTCTGTAGTAAAAGAAAACACATGATTAGATGCCAAGTTATTTCCTGCTACATCAGTTACACCAGTACCTACTGTAACAGTATATGTAGTGTTTGTAACTAAGTTGGATGTAGGGTTAAAAGTAACTGTTGTGCCATTATCACTAAAAGCTCCTGCGGCTGCAGGACTTATAGTTATATTTGTACCATTAAGGGTAGCTGAGTCCATTGCTTCATTAAATGTTACTGTTACATTTGAACCAATAGAAATATCTGCTGCTGAATCAGCAGGTGAGTTACTACTTACTGTTGGTGCTTCTGCATCTGCTGAAGCAGTTGTAAAACTAATAGTCTGCTCAGATGCCATAGCATTTCCTAATGTATCTGTTACCGATGTAGATACAACTAAGTCATAACTTGTTTCAGGATCTAAATCTGCAGTTGGGTTAAATGTAGCTGTGGTTCCGTTGTCGGTAACTGTACCTGATACTGCAGAACCTCCTCCAGTACTTGTATTTAATGACTGATTTGTTGCTTTTGAATTGTCATAGTTATTATATAGTCTTGCAGCGGATATCCCTCCATTATATGGAACAACATCTGGATAACTACCAGCTAAACTACCATTATCGTTCCCAATATATCCATCATTTGTACCTGACCATGTAGTCCAATCCCCACCTGAAGTATTAGATCCTATTAGAACAGCCTCACCTGTACTATTTTCTTGGAACCAGACTGTTGCAGTATCTGTAGAAGTACTAAAAGCCACAAATACTGTACCACTTTTATTTGCAAATGTAGATGCTGGTTCTGTAACTATTGCAAATGTATTTGCTGTTGCACCCGTACCAGCTCTAGCTATAAAATTTCCTCCACTAAAACCGATAAATGAACCAGAACCTGTTCCACCGTGTTCCATTAGTGCTCCTAAAGGAGAAGCTGGAAAAGTTGCATCAATTGCCCAAAAAACATCAGGTGCTCTATTGCTAAAACCATCATTTACATCATTTACAGCAACAGAGGTAGGACTTGCTGGGTTATATGCAGCATAAGTTTTTAAAAGTGTTACCACTCCATCTTCAGGATCACTCCACACTGTTCCACCAACTGAACTAAGTGTAATATTATTGGTTAAAGTTGAACTGTCCATTGTTTCTGAGAATGTTACATTTGGACTTACACTAACGGCTACCGATGTTGCGTTATGAAGAGGCGAGCTAGTACTTATAGTAGGAGCTGTTTTATCAAATGTTACAGAAGTTCCAGTAGTTATTGTGCTCACTGGAGTTGCATCGTTTAATGCTACATCAAACGCTGTAATAGAAAAAGCTATTGCACCTTCAGTTTGGCCTGAAGTCATAGTGTATGTTGCTGTATATGTAGTACCAGCTGTATTAATAATTGCTGCACTTTGTCCAGCTATAGTCGCTGTTGTTGAAGTAACATTTAAAGGTTCGTTCGCTGTAAAGGTAACAATTACATTATCACCTGGAATTGCTTTTGTAGAATCTGCACCATTGTTTGAGGAAATAGACACAGAAGTTAAGTTTGGAGGAGTTGTATCAGAAGGGGCGGCAGTTGTAAATGTAACTGATCTTGATGCAATACTATCCCCACCTCCATTATTCATACCTGTCCAATTTACTGTATAATCTGTACCTGCATCTAGTGGAGATGATGGTATACAAGTACCATCCCTTCCTGATGAAGTACAACTAAGTGTTCGTCCACCTGCAGGTGATAGAGTAACACTTGACATAGAATTTTGATTTATAGACTCACCTGATTGAATTCTAATAGTTAGCTGCACATCAACACTTATGTCTATATTTCCATCTGCTGGATATGTATTTGAAACACTAAGTGTTTTTCTATACTCAACATCAACAGATACTCTATCAGGGTCAGCATTTGTAACTTCAGCATCTTCCACTACAATTTCTGCCGCAGTAGGTACACTATCTATATTTTGAAGCGCATTATATGCATTTATTTTACCATAAGCGTATTGACTGTTCCATCCATTTTCATTGTAAGCAACACCACCGATTTTATCGGCACTGTTTATAAGTATATATCTAATTTGAGCAGGGCTCAGATCTGGTTGTTCACTAAGTAGTAATGCTACAACACCTGATACAATTGGTGCAGATGCAGATGTTCCTTTTAAAAATGTATAATTTTTGTTAACTATCCCTAAATCACTACCATTTCTACCAGTATATCCCATCTCATCTGTTGTTACGATACCTACATTATCTCCAGAAGGAGCCAAGATATCTATGCTTTTTCCATAGTTAGAGTTTTGAGTTTTATTGTTTGTTTCACTACTTGCACCAACACCTATAACCCATGGAAGTTCAGACTCATCACTAATCCCTTGAGTATCCAAATCTTTACCTGAGTTACCAGAAGCAAATACAACAGTTATGCCATCATCATAAAGCTCTTTTATCTTCGCACTTACAGATTCAGAAACACTCTCTGTACCCCAACTACAACTAACTACATGTGCGCCATGTGTTCTAGCATATTCAAAAGCATCTATAAGGGTTAAATCACTATTATTTTCACCTTCGCCTATCGATATAAGAAGAAGTTTTGCGTCAGGTGCAACACCGACAACACCTTTGTCGTTTGCAGATGCACCTACAATCCCAGAAACTGCTGTTCCATGAGCAGAAGTTAATGTACTGTCAAAAACTATACTTGAGCCTGTCTTTGCGTTATAAGTAGCTACTATATTGTCTTTTAGATCTTCATGTGTTGCGTTAAAACTATCATCAATCACTGCAACTAAAACACCTTGACCTCTTGTGATTTCCCAAGCAGATTTAATATTTGCAGAAGCACTGCTATCTATACCATTTGAAGTAGTAAAATCGTTATTTTTATCTTCAATATGCCATGCATATTTGTAATACTCATCTGCAATCACTTGACCTACTGTAGATATACCAGCAGTAACAAAGGCTTGAATTTCATCAAAAGTAAATAATGAAGTTTCCTCTTCTACTATTTGCGTTGCATTACTATCAACATCCGCTGGTACAATTCCGCCAGCTATGATAATAGCTTCATTCATTGCAGTTCTTGCCTCAGTTTCACTAACTAAAACAATGCTAAGGGCATCTTGTATTGTTGTGCTAAAATCAACATGTGAAAAATCTGTATCTACAGGAATATTTGCTTCTAAAGCAGTATCTATCACTATACTACCTGCTACACTACCTGTATCTACAGACTGAAGAAGTCTTGCAAGATTAATTGCAGCAACATTATCACTAGGAAATAAAGTATAAGGTGTAATCGCTGTTGTTTGTGCAGATGATGTACCGATTTCAACTGAACCAATAAAAAAAGTTACACTATCTCCAATGATACATGTATATTCACCATTAGAGTTTGTTTCACCTGTTGCTCCAGATGAACATGTATAACTCAAACCTTGAACTGGAGCATCAATAAACTGACCTGTAACAGTGCCTGAACCATCACCTTCACCACAGCCAGTTAACGAAAAAAGTATTAAAAAAGATATTATTATTGAGCGTATCATCTTGCTCTCCTTTGCTTAATAAAGTTTGGTTGAGCAAAAACTGTGTCGCAATCTTCATGAAGCAGAGCTGCTGTTTCAAAAATATTTTCACCACCAATTACTCTTAGCAGATACAAATCACCACTCAACTTTCTCAAAATCTCAACATTATATTTGGACAAGAGAGAGTGCATGTCAGAATGAGGGGCTAACTGCAAAATGATTTTGTCATCTATACCTACAACACTAGAATCGATTGTTTTTTTATAATAAACTACACTGCCTTGTGACTTGGCACTAACAGCTACTTCCTCAACAAAAACTTTTTTTCCAGCATCATAATAATATAACGATGAAGCACCTAACGACGAAAGAACAAAAATTAAAATAATTAAAACTTTACTCATAATAGAACCCCCATGTTTTAACAATATGCAACAATGATACCATATATTTCATAAATAATCAATATTAGTTGCTATGGTTAATTAAAAAATTATTTTATTACTTTTCTAAAGAGGTTTAACAGTAAGCCAAGAGTAAGTAAAACGTAACCCAAATAAATCCAAAAAATTCCAGGATTATAATTAACCATAAAAATAGTGCTGTCATTATTCTCAAATTTTGTCTGAAAAAATCTATATCCTTTATATGTAAACGGTTCGTTTACGCTAAGCTTTGCCTTTATATTTTTACTGCCGTCTATTATCTCAATATCACTAAAGTAGTTCTCTACATTTCTAGAACCAGGGTAACGCTTAACCTCAAAGTCATGCAAATAAACTTCAAAAGGGAGTGTAGTTATTTTTTTGCCCCAGCGAATATCTACTTTTGTATTTTCATCAAGCCATATCTCTTTTTTATATCCACTAAAATATTTATCTTTTTGTATCAAGACAATTTCTATTTTCATGTCATCATACTCTACATTTGCAAGCATTACTGTGTTTGTATTTTTAGATTTTTCCTCTTGAGGTACGGCTACTATACTGCCTATTGTAGTTGCTTCGCTTGCCAATATACCAATTTCGTCAGTCATATAGTATAAAATCCCTTGTGAGAAATCATGTATGCTACTTGTGTTGTACTCCTCGCCAAAGTTTGACTTAATAAGTAAATTTGATTTGAAATGTTGTGATTTACCCTCATTTGCTTCTATTTTAAAGTAAGGCTTTGTTTTGTCTTTTGGTTCCATATTAAAAAGCAATTCAAAATCATCAAACTGTATGGCTCCCAAATCTTCAAGATAATACTTTTCTCTTTTAATGTTATCTCTTATGATTTCAAATGCCATTGCACCTCTTTTTATCCCTTGATTCCATTTTTGCCTGAGAACTTCAACCTTAGCATTATCTAAATAGTATCCGCTTTTTATCTTAAACTCTCTGCCGTCTAAATCAAAAACACCATCAAATGCACCATCTTTACCATCTTGAAAATACTCTTTTGTTTCTCCATCTTTAGTTACATGTAGACTCATAAAGTAATCACCAGAGAGCATTACATTTCTGCTCATACCTTTTGTAAGATACAAGTCCTCTTTATAGCCGTAGTTTTTAGATAAAAAAGCGCCTACTAAAATAATCAAAAAAGAGATGTGAAATAAAAACAATCCAAGTTTTTTAAACTGGTACATCTTTGCTCTAAAAATAGCTACTAATAAAAACAGAGCTAAAATACCCTGTAAAGTCCAAAACCATAAAGTATCATAAACATACTCTCTTGCCACGCCATGCGAAGATGTATTTTCAATAAAAGTTCCAGTAGCAATAGACAAAGCATAAATAGCCACAAAAACAAGTGCAACCTTCATGGAAAACAACCTATACATTTTTTCTATCCTTATATGAAACAACTATTAAGATAAGCACACTTAAAGCACCTACATAAGCATACCAAGGGACACTAGAGCCACTATCACTTGCAAATACATGTATAGCATCAAAAAAGTAGTTTACACCAAAGTATGTCATCAAAATAGTAAAAAAACCTAAAACCGACATAACAGAAAACATATACACAACACTCTCTTTCACAACAGATCTAAAATGAAGTATTAACATATAAACTAACACCGAGATTAACGACCAAGCCTCTTTAGGATCCCAAGCCCAAACTCTTCCCCACAACTCATTTGCCCATACGCTTCCAAGTAGTGTACCAATAGCCAAAAGAGAGAGACCAAAAATCATAGATGCTTCATTTGTTTTATATGATTCTTTGATTTTCTTAACTACATGTAGATTATTTTTAGAGAATTTAAAAAGCACAAGAGTTATAAACCCAAGCAAAAAACTTAGAGTTAAAAACGCATATGAGGCACTAATGATTGCTACATGTATAACAAGCCAAATAGATTGAAAACTAGAAGTAACTGTTGTAATTCTTGGGTCAATCCAGCTAAGATGTGCAGCAAAAAGCATAACACCAGCCATAAAAGTAGTTACTCCAAGGGCAAAGGTGGATTTTTTGTTAAAGATAAGTCCTACAAGTAAAATTGCCCAAGCTATTAAAACCATAGATTCGTAAGAGTTTGTCCATGGGGCATGAGTGCTTATATACCATCTAAGTCCAAGATTGAAACTGTATAAAGCAAATAGTCCATATAGTAGAAAATCAGCACTTTTTTCAATCAACATGTAGTTCTTTTCTCTAAGTACTTTTATGAAGCTAAGCACTAATAATAAAAGTCCAACTATAATATAAAATGGGTAAACTCTCTCAAATATCAATATCTTGTTATAAAAAAGTTCAGCGTCCACTTTTTCTTTAGTTAGTAAAACATTTGAACCATGAAGTTTTTGAAATTCAGCTATTTTTTTCACCATATCTTTTGCTAAATCTACATCACCAGATATTAATGCTTTTTTATTTAAAACCAAGATTTTTTTAACATCAAACTTTTGTGAACCTGTAAATTTTTCTTCATAAGTTTTTGGAGATAACCAACTTTTAGCTTCATCACCTGCTAAGGGAAAAACCTTTAAGTACCCTTGTGAGTAAACAAACTCTGCTACTTTGAGCTTTTCATCTAGTTTTAACAGCTCTTTTTCATAAGCAGTTCTACCGCTTGCCTCTTTTTTATTTACTTGTGCAACTTCAAGCATTAAAGTATAATTACCGTCTTTATAAAAGTCGTTAAAACTCTGCACTTTTGAATTGTACTCAAGCATAGGAACTTTTTTCCAAAACTCTGGTGCAAAAGTCATTCCAAGAACTACTTGATTATGATTAAGCCCAAACAACTCTTTTTTTCTTGTCAGTTTATTTAAAACATCCATATTTAGAGTGTCAAGAGGTTTCATGCGACCATCACCACTTTGAACATTCAAACGAGAAAAAGCCTCTGTGTAACTCTTGTCTAACTTGTATTTAATAACATCATCTTTTATAGAAGAAAAAAGTAGGGTTGTAAAAATTAAAAAAATTAAAAAAAATCGCATCTAGTTGTCCTCTATAGGTGTGTTAACCTCTTTTAATATTTTTATATGATTTATCTTCCAAGTGCCATCTTCTAACTGTATAAAAAAGTATCTCAAATCATAGTCAGTTTTGACAGGCCCTGATGAAACTTTTTTTCTATATATATCTATATATCTATATTTCCATTTCTCGTGTGTGTCGAGTGTAGCAGTTATGCCGTCTTGATTGAACTCACCAAATTTTATACCCAAAAGAAGTGCATCCATAAAAAGATAGTTGTCTTGGTAAGACTCCAACCAAATCAAAGTCTTATAATATATTGCTTGTGTAAGATACTCTTGGAGATGGTCAAATTTCTTTTTTTTAGCAGCTAAGAGAACTCCATGGTTGTAGCCAACAACGAGCTCTCTAAAAGGCTTATTGTCTACTTCACTGGCTAAAAGAGTAAATGATAAAAATATATAAAATATAAAATATTTAATCATAGCTCTTAAATCTTACCAGTTTAATGGTGCTGAATCACCACCACTTGAAAGCCCATCATGTTTACCAGAACAACCACCTACTGTTCTAACATCACCAAATCCAGCTGTACCAGATGCAGGTTTTCTAAACCGTACAGGCCCCGCAGTATTTCCACCATAGTTATAAGGAGCTGGAAAAGTAGCATATACAAACAATCTAGATACTGGTGAACCATGAGGTATAGCTACATGACATCTAACACAAGGAGAGTTTGACATCTCAGATTTATCTTGGTCGGTATGCCCGACACCAGCGGCACCTGTTTCATGACAGTTTTTACATAATATGTCCAAGTCGCCAGTGCCTGTTGTTGCTGGTTGTCTATATAGAGTTCCATCACTATTTGCAGGCCAGAATTTACCTACACCTTTTAGCATAAATTTATAACTAGAACCATGAGGTCCTTTTGGATCAGTTTCTGGTTCATTATCTGCTCCATGGCAATCGCTACAATACATAGTCTGATCTCCAACATTTGTTTTCCATGGATCTTTCATTTGACTAGCTGTATAAGCTTTTGGTGCATAACTTCCTGTTCTGTCATTTAATGCTACATTAACAGGATGTCCAGAGCGGTTGTTTGGATTAAACTCCCAAGCCACATCTGTAAACTGCACAGATCCGTCACTTCGTGTTAAATATGCTGAGTGGGCTGGACTATCGACTAGCGTATCTCCATTATCATTATCCGCTCCCATTCCCCAGTATGAATGACACTTGAAACATATTTCATATTCGTATGTTGCAGTTTCTAGTGTAGTAAATTCTACCGGCTGAAGCCACCTACCTGGCCAACTGCTTGGTTTTACTCCGCTTGCACCTTTTAATGGACTGGTTGTATACGAAGCAGATACAATCTTATTTGTGTCAGCACCTGGTGTGTCAGGATACCATTTACCAGCCGTTTGCGTAGCTGGTTTACGAGAAATCTTTTGAACTTGATGTTGGTTATGACAATCCATACACTCTACATGCTCAGAAGTAGCCCAGTCTATACCACTTGTAGGTCCTCTATCATTTGTTGTTCCCTCACCATAAACATAGTCTAAATTTGTATGGTTAGTATTTCCAGCGATATTAAGAAGGGTAGGCCCATGACCATAGGTCCTAGTCATAACAGTCTCTATATCTTTCCCCCCTGTCTCATGGTTTGTTCCATGGCATGGAGCCGTACTAACAGTATCTGAAGCACCTTGAAAACATGTTTGTTCCTGCACTTGTCTTGTTAAATATTCACTTCCTGAATTATGAGGAGTATGACAATTTGCACATTTCATATCTGAGACTTTTGTAGCAGCTCCAGCTGAAAACTTATCATTTACTGCCGTGTTACTATATGTTGCATTCATGACATCATGTGTACTTCCCTCAAAATTATCTTTTATATGGCATGACTGACATGTAGCTGCAATATTTTGAGCATGTGTTCCAACATCTACTCTTAAAAATTTTTCATTTTCTTTATGTGGATCATGACATGATATACATTCAACAAATTTTTTACCGTCATGTGCTGGGTATGTACGAAGCACTATTGATGAATTTGCTTCTGGGTCTGTTACTAGTTCATTTCCCCTTGAGCTACTACTATTATGGTCTACACCTGGCACTGGCATAGTCATTGGCTCCCCGTACGATATTGCTACTGGGTGATGATTACTCAAATCTGTACCTATAAAAGCACTACTTGTACTTTGCATAGTTCCATCACCAGCTACACCACTCATAGCTATGTCACTACCATCACCCTTACCGCTGCCTGGAGCATTTGAAATAGCTCCAATTGCTACGGTTCCATCATGACAACTAAGACATTGTCTAGAGATTGTTCCTGGTTCTCCTGCTGCACTTCCCAACTCTGTTGGTGTAGGATATCCAGTTCTCTTTAAATAATCACTATCATACATTGTGTAAGCACTAACTGGCATACTTCTGTTCCATAGTGGAGCTGCAACAGTATCTGCCTCGTGAGGAGTGTGACAAAAAACACAAATTTGCGTTTCGACTGTAGCCTTAACAATAGTATTGTTGCCATCTACTACATTGTTAGTAACAGATAGATTATGCTTCGTATTAACAATTCCGGCGAATAGAGTAATAGAGGTGAAAAATGTTACTCCAAATATAAATAATTTAATAAGTTTCATCTTTAACCTCTCTATTTGGATACATTCAAACGTTTAAACATTTGAACTCTTTTATTTTTTGTATCGCTAATGTATATTTTATCATTTTTTGAGATAGATATACCAATAGGCATATTAAACTCACCGCTTCTACTTCCATAACTACCAAAAACCATTAACAACTCACCTTTTTGATTAAAGACCTGTATTGCGTTGTATAGGGTATCACTTACATAAATATTTCCACTGCTGTCAACAGAAATACCTCTAGGACTAGTAAAACTCCCTATTTGTCTGCCTATATGACCAAAAGAATTAATATATTTTCCATCTTTATCTAAAATTTGCACACGGTGATTCATCGAATCTGTAATATAAATTTTGCCATCTTTATCTACATCAATATAAGTAGGCCTGTTAAATTCTGCCTCTCTATTTCCAAAACGTCCAATAGAAAACAAAAACTTACCATCAAGGCTGGTTACATGCACTTGACTAGAAACTGCATCTACAATATACAAACGTTTATTATCAGGGCTTACGGCAAGTCCAACAGGTCTTTTAATTCTAATATTTTCTATTATATAGTCAAAATCCCCATCTTTTTCAAAAACATATATTTTCGCACGAATCGAATCTGACACATATATCTTTCCCTCTTTATCTGAAATCACATCTACCGGATAAGCGAAAGCTTGATTGCTAGAACCTTCTAATGTGAGAACTTCATTTTCTTCTGTGTCAAAAATATAAACTTGTTTTTTATCAACATCTGATATGTAAAGTCTATTT
Organism: Candidatus Sulfurimonas baltica; assembly: GCF_015265455.1. NCBI lineage: Bacteria > Pseudomonadati > Campylobacterota > Epsilonproteobacteria > Campylobacterales > Sulfurimonadaceae > Sulfurimonas > Candidatus Sulfurimonas baltica. The sequence continues at coordinate 2,459,273 of NZ_CP054492.1, forward strand.
CCAGATACATGTATTCCAAAAGGAAAAGATATTGTTATGTCTTCCTCTCCCAAAACAAAATCACTAAGTTTTGCAAAAAAACCTTTTTTTATGCCTATGTCTGTTGCTGTTTTAAATGAAGAAAGATACTCTAAACGAGCTTTATCAGGCTCTTGTGGCCAATAAAGTCTTTCCGTATCTTTTGCATTTAGATTCACACTTGCTATTAACAATAATAGTATATATAAAGTTGTTTTCATTATTATAATCCTTTAAAATCTTCTAGTAAACTTTGCTTGAAAAGTCTCTTTGGTACTGTTTACGGCTTCCCTATAACTATGCACTAATGATATACTTGAAAGCCCTATGTTATACCCTAAACTTGAATTTAATCCATATGTTAAACTACTAGCTTTAAAGTCTTGATTTAGATTTGCATTTGTTGAAAAATTCAATCTCGTAAAAAAGCGATATTTAAATCCTAAACTTGCACTAGATATTATCTGTTCTATAATTATTTTATCATTTATTGTTTTTGTATACCTAGCTATAAAACTACTATCTAGTCTTCCTTTTAAGCCTACTCTTCTTGAATAGTTCAATCTCAAATCGTCGCTATAATTTAAGATTGTTTGAGTTTTTGATGATGCGTAGCTAATTTTCATATTATTATAAAAAAGCCATAAGCGAGACGATAAAGAAGAATTTAAAATATATGTATCAGTACCTTGAGAATCTGAACCTCTTGATCCTGCATATCCTCCACCAACGTTTAATGATGAATTTATAGAAGGCAGTTTTTCAGATAAAGATATATTTGCATTGGCGTTAAAATTTGTATTTGTTTCTGTTTCTGTTTCTATTTTATTTATTTCTTTTAGAGATCTGGATCTATTATTTTGATTCATAATAACTGCTGCTGAACCTCCATAAGTAAGACTTCTTTGTGGTGACAACTTTTTAGTATGCTTGTATGTTGAATTTAGTTTTATATTGCTTGTTTCAGAGCTAAAGTCATCACTATCTAAATAAAAATAACTTATATTTTGAGATATTGAAAAGTCATTATTTGGTCTATATACAAAATTTTGATTAATATTAAGAGTGTCTGTAATATACATTGTTTCTGTGCTAGAGCTATTGCTATCCATTCTAGAATAAAAATCTACACGATTAAAATTCATTAAAATAGTTCCCTGATATTTTGCTTGTGGATTCCAAGTTAAGTTAATATTTCCACCCATTGTAGTTGTATCTGTAATGCCATCATTTTCAAAAACATAATTGTTATACATAAAATCAGAGTCCAAAACAATATCTTTGTCGATTTTAAACTTATGAGTAAATTTAACTGAATTGTCTTCATCGTTTCTTTGCATAACATCGCCAGTAGTAGTGTTTTTTTTATTTTTATACTTTAATCTAAAAATATGTCTTCCCGTAAGATAAGAAACTCCTGTATTATAGCTATTTGATGTTTCAGTGGAAAAATTTGCATTAGAAGCAAGATTGCTAGAACTAACTACATTCTTATCAGCCCCATAAGTAAAACCTAGCTTATTCAACCGTACTGAACCTGAAATTCCATAATTTTTTGATTCTGCCAAAATATAAGTTACTATATCGTCATTAATGATAGTGCTTGGACTATTTCTTGCATTATAAAACATAGTCATAGGAAATTTCGTACTTTTAAAAACATTGGTAGTAATTCCATAGTCTAAAGCTTCACTTTTTGCTTTGTTACTATTCCCATTAATATCTTGTGTCATATCTGAGTAACGAAGACTACCAAAAAGTTTATAATCCAAAAGTTTTGGATTATAAATATTTCCATCATAATTTAAATTATATTCTTGTATTAAATTTTGCCTATTCAACAAAGTATCGAAAGTATCTAGACTTTCTTCCTCATAGTTAAGCCCGATGCTTCCTCTCATGCCTCTATCTGGATAGCTTTTAGCATTAAGGGGTGTTATAACCATTATGCACAAAAGAATACAGATAAGACGTTTCTTCATCTAAATATATTTACCTTATAATTTTTGATTTTAATTTCAAGCGTTCAAGCAAATCTGTTCTTTTTTTATCTTCAAATTTTACTTTCAAATCTCTTCTCAAGCCATCTTTTATTTTATTAAACGAAAGTTGCTTGCTCTCTTTCATATCTTCAATTTTCACAATATAAAAGCCAATGTCCATCTCTATAATTTCACTAATTTCACCTTTTTTTAGCTTAAAGGATTTTTCTTCTACATATGGTTCCAATAATCCTTTATGTATAAAACCCATATCGCCACCTTTGATTCTACTCATTGCGTTTGAATATTTAGCAGCTATATCTCCAAAATCTGCACCATCTTGAATTTTTTTCATGGCCTCTTTTGCTTTTAACCTTGCATCTTCTTTCCCATTTTTAGCACTTGGATTATTTCTAATATATATAAGACGAACTCTTCTTTTTTCTGGTTCTTTAAACTTATACATATTTTTTTCATAATACTTTTTCAAATCTTCGTTAGTGATTGTTTTTTTTATTTTTTCTTTGTAAAGGTTATCTAATGTAATATCTTTTTTAATAGCTAGCTTTAGTGTTTCAAAAGAAACTCCATTTTTTTTAAATCCTTCTATTAAAAATCTTCTTGTATCTTTTACTCCCTTTACTTTGTTTTTGATAGTCCTTTCCATCTTCATAAGTTGGTTTTCTACGTCTTCTTTTGTTGCACCTAGATTTTCAGATAGAGCATAGTTATACAACAAAGCTCTATCTATAAGTGTTTTCATAGCTTTAATTTTTAAATCTTTAACTTTTTCATCAGTAACATTGGAATGTAAGAAGCTTTTTGGCATAAGCTTGTTTACTTCTCTTTGCAAATCATCTTCTGAAATTGAAATGCCATCTACAACAGCAACCGACGCCTCTGGTAACAAAGGACTCTTTGCAAAAAGAGCTAAACTTAATGTTAGTAACAATATTATTTTCATTTATTTTCCGCCTCATTGTAAAGCTCTTTTTCAAGCTCTTTTTTAATTCTCATCTCTTCTTTATTTATTTTACCATTAAGTCCTGACAATTCTTTATATTTTTCAGGATTACTTAACTTCCACTTTTCACTTAAATACTGAAATGTTTGAATTCTTCCGGTGAAACCATCTGCTATAATTATCTTGTCATTCTCATCTATATAGAGTCCAGATATAAGTCTAAATGTTCCAGGTTTAACATATCCAGCACCACCAAAGTAAAGTAATAATGTTCCTTTATCATCAAAGACCTGTACATTATTAAAAGCAGAATCAGTAACATATATATGTCCTTCGCTATCAACTCCTATACCTTTTGGTCTTGTAAATTCGCCCGGCCTAGTACCAACTTTTCCAAATGTACGAATAAATTTTCCATCTTTATCAAAAATCTGAACACGAAAATTTTGAGTGTCTGAAACAATTAGATTATTATTTCTACTATCAATCGCTACATTAGTAGGAAAATTAAATTCACCATCTGCATGTCCACGTTTTCCAATCTCTAACAACATCTTTTTCGTTTCTATATCAAAAACTTTTATTTTATGACCCTTAGTATCTGCCACATACAAACGATTTAGCTTTTTATCTATAGCAATTCCCGTTGGTTGTGCAAATTCTAACCTACTTCCAATAGCAGTGAGTAGTTTTCCTTTTTCGTTATATACCATTACAGCTTTTCTACGAGTATCACTTATATATGCAAATCCCTTAGAATCAAAAGCAATTCCAACAGGTCCACTCAATCCATCACCAATAAAAGAAACATCTTTAGTTTTTTCATCAATAACAAAAATCATCTTAGTTGCTGTATCTACAGCATACAGTTTACCGTTATCTATAGTTACTCCATAAGGCTTAACAATTAATGGGTTTTTGCTTTTATTTTCTATTGATTCCCCTAAAATTATATCTAAAGTATTCAATTCAACTTTTTCGTTGTTCTCTCCTCTGTAAGTTTCAAGATACTGTATCCTTGGCTCATCTGGAAAAGATGGGTAAACTATGTTTACTTTCTCAACTTTAACTTCTTTACTAAAGCACCCTTGAAACAATATAGATACTACAATAAAAGAAAATATAAAAAATATTCTCATAATCTATTCCTTATTTTTGATTTGTTTTACAAACTTTTTTTATTTTATAAAAAAGAGTGACATCACTCCATGTTTTACCTAAATGCTTATCGAAGCACTCTTTACTAAATGATGAAAATAGGTCTTTTGCATCAAAATCAAGAATATTTATATTTCCTGAAGCAGACAATGAGTTTCTCATTATATAATATTTCATATTTATTATTTTTTCAACACCATTCATACCTATTTTTACAGAGAGAGTACCCTCTCTTGAATTACGCATCTTTACATCTAATATTTCAGCACTTATTTCATCACCTTTAAGCTTGTCAAAGAAAAACAAACTCAATGTTTCATCCATAGCACCATCAGATGACTTTACACTTTTTTTATCAACAATTAAAGTTGCACCTACCAATAGCGCTTTAAGAGTATTTCCTTCTTTAGCAGCAGGTTTATACTCAAAACTAGTAAAAGTGGCATTCATGGGAACTTTATAAATTGTTTTATATCCAGAAAACGAAAACTCTATCTCATCCAACTGTGTTAACTTACAAACTTTTGCATTCAATAAAGAAATACCCAACAATATTATTAAAATAATTTTTTTCATAAAAATCCTTACATATATATTATATCTTTAATATATAAACAAAAGAAAAAAATTTAAAAAAAATAAAGCTTTAAGAAAAAATGCAGAAATTATATGGAGAAGGTTTGTAGTAGGTGGATAACCACCTACTACTTTAAAGTAACATCTATTTTAGATATTATTTAGCATGACAACCAAAACAAAGTTCACTTCTCTCATTTGTATGACGAAGGTAATTAACTTGTATATTAGTTGCTGACTGAGCAACACCAGTAGCATTATGCGGGTCATGACAAGAAACACATTCTACGTTACCGCCACGTAATAGGGCAGAAACTAGTTGACTTCCACTTGGAGTTACCCATGATTCATTATTTTCACCATCATCTAAAGTATCAGTAGTTTCTCTAAGGCTTGCTCTACCAGGTGTATATACTATAGATATAGGGTGATCATTTGAAAGATCAACAGCAGTTGCACCAGAAGCTGCAGAAACACCCATAGTTCCACCAATATTACCACCATATGGAGTTCCTAAGATATTAACAATATTCTGTGAACCAGCTATTGGTTGCATACCAGAACCAGGAGCATTTGCAATAGAATCTACAGCAGAAATACCATCGTGACAACTTAAACAAACCAATGATGCGCTAGCAATTGTTGTATTTGCCTCTGTTCCACCAACTGTCGTTCCATACGTAGTATAAACTTGAGTTTCATTCGAGTCAGACTTATTCCATAAAGGTGCGCCTGCAAAAGAAATATTTGCAGCGTGAGGCGTGTGACAATATACACAAACTTCACCATTATCATCATCACCTAGTCTAGCACTTAAATTATGTGGACTTGTAGAGTCAGTAATTGAAACCCCACCATAATTACCACCAGAAACACCAGCAAAAGTTACAGATGAAACCAACAATGAAGCTAATAACAATCTTAATTTAGTATTCAATATCTCTCCTTTTAAAATATACAAAGCTTAAACACCTATATATTTCTATTTGATATATCAGATCATAACATATAAACTTAATAAATGAAACATACTATAACTACAATTATAATTTTAGTTTTAATTAAGTTACAAAAAGTAACGTTATTGCTTTATGTTTACTTTTTATGGCATCTTTTACATACATTAAAAGGATGAGAGCCTTTCATTCTAAGTAGGTATATTCCTGTGGAGCCATGTGGATTGTGACAACTTGTACAAACAAATTCTCTTCCTGGTCGAGCTGGATCAGCTCTGTCTTTAGTTGGGTGTGCCCCTTTGTTTCTTGCAAAAACAAAACCTGAAACTATATGGTTACCTGGGATTGCTTTTTCTGTATGACATGTAGTACATAAGTTCCAAATCTTTTTACGAAGAAAAAATTCATTTTCTGAACCATGTGGATTGTGGCATCTTTTACATCTTCCATCATTAACAGGGCCATGACCATATCTGCTCGCCATCCAGTCTTCAACACTCTCGTGACAATAAGCACATCTAGTATAGATAGGATCTGGAGCCAAGTACTTTGATAAACCCTCATCATCTACGTTATATTCTCCACCATTACCAGTATGACAAACGTTACAAAGCCAGTTCGCTGCTGGTGCGTGAGAATTACTTGTATTTAGTTTAGCATTATGACATTTATAACATGTAGTTTCAGAGACATCATCAAAAGGCTCATCTTCATGGGGGATATTGTTTGTCATATCATGACATGACTTACACTTATCCTCTTCCTCTTGGGAGTGAAAATATCTTTTATCATATTGTTCTGAATCGTAAACATCTACGCCTGGCAAAACATCGTTATAAAAATAAGATTCTCTTTTGTCAGTACTAAGAAGTTTCCCATCTTTATATGCTTCTACTATGATTTCATTTCTTGCAGGATGAAGTTCAATCGTTTTACAATATGTAGCTTTTTGTGATGTCACATCTAATGTAGTATTTATATCACCTTGACGTATAACTATAGTATCAACTTTTTTATAATCAGCATCTATTACAAAAGTGCTATCTTTACCCTCGTAACGCACATAATCATATGGTTTTAAAATTTCTATTGAAGATGTCTCTTCTGCATTGCCGCTTAAAGCGACAAAGAGAAGGATAAAAAAGAGGTATATTGTTTTCAAAACTTGATTTACTTCAAGTTGACTTTTGGAGTCTCTCTATCGTAATGGCGACGAGCATGACAAGCTGGCGCACACGAACCACCATTTTCAGTTTCTATATAACGAATAGGGAAGTTTATTCTTCCAAACTGTGTTTTCTTTCTTAAGTGGTGAGGGTACTCTTTTGTTCCATGAAAATCATGACAAGCGCGACAAGAACGACCTTTAATTTTATTTACATGTACAAAGTGTATATTTTTATCTCCATTTCTAAAATTAGTTGCTTCTATAGTAAACTCAGCTTTAATTTTATCTGGCTCGTGACACTGAAAACAGATGTAATTTTTTTCGTCAAAACTTTCATAAAAAGTTCTAGGAAATGGTTTTTTTAACATTCTTAAATTGTTTGAGCCATGAGGATTATGACATGCTGCACAATCACCCCAAAGAATTGGACCATGCCAATCTGGGTTGTCTTCAAGATGCTTTGCAATATTTTGAAGCTTGTAGCCTGTCTCATCAGTTGTTAAAGATTCATTGTGACAAGTAAGACATAACTCTTTTGCCGTATCTTTTATAATAAATTTTGGATGCTCAGAGCCGTGAGGGTCATGACACTCAAGACATTTTCTTGGTCTGTCAATTGCTCCATGCTTATCTGTAACTTCTGCTATCCAAACTTTTTTATCAACATGACACATAAGACATATATCTTTTTTGCGATCGGCTTTTAATTGATAAAGATTATCTTCAGTATGAGGATCATGACAGTTTGTACATTGGTCTTTTACTGGTGGGTGAATATATGTAGTATTGTGTAAAAACTTATCTTTTGCCTCGTGACATGATGTACAAAGTTCATTAATACTTGATCTTACTAAAAGTTTTGCATTTGGCGATTCATGTGGATTATGACATGCCGTACAAGCACCTGCTCCAACTGGTCCGTGAATGAAATTTTTAGTATCTTTTGGTTCATGACATTGGTAACATAATTCTGGAGTATCAAGCTTTAAATCTTCTCCATCTTCAGGATCAGACCCCTCATGACAAACAGTACAATCTCCCCACTCATAAGGTGGGTGAACAACTTTTTTATCTGCTAAAAGTGCAGTTCCATAAAACTTTTCTTTCTCAGTTAAAGCCACTTCTTCTGTTGTAGCATTTACCATATCAGCAGATAAATCTTCAGCTGCAAATACATTTGTACATGTAAGCAATAAAGAGATTGCGATACTTCCTATATAAAAACGATTGTTTTTCATGTTCTACCTTTGTCTTGGTCTATCAGCAGCTGAAATAAGATATGTTGCTAATGCTTTCATCTTTTCTTCTGAGAGTGTTTTAATTTTTGCTAACTGTGGATTCATAACAGGTGCACGATCTGGATATACGATAGGTGTTCCTTGTGAACTCAGATAAGGCACTAAAGAGCTCTCTTTACCTGTGTAAGACTCTGCTATTTTACGAACTGATGGTCCTATAAGTTCCTTATCTAGCTTATGACAAAGAGTACAGCCTTTTGACTCAAAGATTGCTTTGCCTTTTGCTTTCATAACATCATCTAAATCTTCTGCCATAACATTAGAGAAAAATAATATGCTAAAAGATAAGCCTAATATAAATTTTTTCATTTAAAAACCTTTTTTAAAGTAATAGTGCGCCGATTGTACCATAACTTTTTTTAAATTTATATATTTAGGTATTCATCTTTTATATTTATATCTGCATATGTTACTAAAAATATTTCCGCTGCTATGCCATTTCCATATTTAATAATTTCTTTCTCACAATTTAAAATAGGGGTTGTTCCAAAGCCGCAACTTGGGCTTTTTGATTTGAGTACTATTACATCTACATGTAGATTTTGTTTTACAAATGTATTTATCTCGTCTTCTAAAAGTTGTGTCACATCTTTGTTGGTTTCATCTGTAATAATTCTGTTTTTTCCATCTACATGTATTACATTTATTCTCTCTCTTGGAGTTCCAAAAAGAGGTGCTTCTGGACAAAAAGGTATGATTTCATAATCTTTGAAAGCTTCTAGGACTTCATTTACTTTTTTTGTTTTACCATCATAGCGACAATTTTGGCCAAGTAAACAAGCAGAGATGATGACCTTTTTACTACACACTCTAACATATCACTACTGATTTGATTTCCGTCATCTCTTCAATAGCAAACTTAGGACCTTCACGCCCTACTCCACTAAGTTTTACACCGCCATAAGGCTGTATATCAAAACGAAGAGTTGGCATATCGTTTATAACTATTCCACCAGCATCCAACTCTGATATAGCACGCTGAGTAAGTTTTAAGTCATTTGTAAATACTGAAAACTGAAGTCCGTAAGGAGAGTTGTTCATACGAGGAATGGCATCATCAAACGAATCAACTTTTATAAGAGAAACAATAGGGGCAAAAACCTCTTCACAAACTATTGCCATATCATCTCTAACGTCAGCCATTACACAAGGGTAAAACATTCTCCCATCGTGTCTTGGAGTAAGAAGTGCTTTTGCACCCTCTTCTATAGCACTCTCTACCCAACCCATAGCACGAACGCAAGAATCATTATCTATAAGAGGACCCATAAAAGTATCATCTTCATAAGGTGAGCCAACTACGAGTTTTTTAGTTTCCTCTGCCATTTTATTTGCAAAATCATCATAAATATCGCCGTTTACATAAATCCTCTGCAAAGATATACAAACTTGTCCAGAGTTTACAAAAGCGCCTAATGCACAACGATTAGCCGCTAAATCTAAATCAGCACTTTTATCTATGTAGGTTGCCGCATTTCCGCCAAGTTCTAAAGATACTTTTTTAATGCCAGCATTTTTAGTGATAATATTTCCAACAGGAACAGAACCTGTAAAACTGATAACACGTGGAATATCACTCGTTATCAAAGCACCCCCAACCTCTGCATCGCCGTAAACTACACTTAAAGCATCTTTGATAGCAAACTCACTCTCAATAAATAGTTTCGCAAATTTATATGCCGTCAAAGGAGCTTCTGGTGTTGGCTTTAAAACAACACAGTTTCCTGCAACCAAAGCAGGAGCTAGTTTATGAGCAACAAGATTTAGAGGAAAATTAAATGGAGTGATTGCCACAACAACACCGGCAGGCTCACGAGTGAAAAATGCAGTTGTTTTTTTGCCACTGGCCATTGCATCAGTATTGATTGTTTCACCGTGCATTGTTCGCATAGTCTCAGCTGACAAAGTTACTGTTTCAATACATCTATCCACCTCAACTCTTGCAAAAGATATTGGCTTACCAACTTCATCGGTTATTGTTTTTGCAATATCCTCTTTTTGCTCTTTAAGCTTTTTTGCCACATCTAAGAGCCAGTTACATCTTTGAGAGAGGGTTGATTGTTTAGCATACTTTGTTGCGTCTTGCGCAATTTGCAATGCTTTTAAAGCATCTTTCTCATCACAAACAGGAGCATAAGAAACAACCTCTCCACTAAATGGACTTCTTCTTTCACTGTAATTATCTACTCTAGCTTCAACTGAGCCAAAAAATATTTTTGCTTTCATTAAATTTCCTCTGAAAAAAGTTTTTATATCTATAACTGAATACTCAACTAATTAACTAGACCCTGAATCAAGTTCAGGGTGACGGAGGTGCCCATCACTCCAAGATAAAGTGTCATCACTCCGAGACAAGAAGTCGTCATTCCAAACTTGATTTGGAATCTAACATATTCTTTAATCAGAGAATTCAATTATTTAGAAAATTATATCATTAAAGTAGCAAACTTATTTTATTTTATGCTATTATATTAACAGATAAACAGGAGGACGTCATGGAAGTTACTCGTTATATATTTCAGTCACCTTATTCTAGCCAAGTGCAAGTTGGAAGAGCTGATACTGTTTCTGTTGGCAGTAAAAGTACAGCAGACAGTAATTCAGGGCTTGATAGTGCCATAAACCAAACGGTTTCAAGTGCAGAAAATTTTAAAGCCACCCAAGTAAAAGATGTTGAACCTACGGTTAGCACAAACAAGACTTTGGATATTTACGCTTAAAAAAGAGAATAATGAAGATTTTTATAATAATTTCAATGTTAGTCTCGGCTCTTTTTAGTGCCGAACTTGAGTGGTTACATGATTATGATGTCGCCTTGTCAGAAGCGAAAAAAGCTCACAAAGGTGTTTACCTTTTTATTGGTGCGGATGTGTGCAAATGGTGTGACAGATTTAAAGAGATGACTCTCTCAGACAAAAGTGTAATAGAGAGGCTGAAAAAAGATTATATACTTTTATATATGTCAAGAGATAGGCATAAAGTACCAAAAAAATTTAAAGTCAGAGGTGTCCCAAGGCATTACTTTCTAACAGAGCGTGGTGAAATAGTACATACCGCTCAAGGGAGCAGAGAGATTGACGGTTTTTATGATTTAATTGAAGAAGCTGATTTAGCAAAATAGACTAAAGTGTAATGTTCTCCAAAAACTCTATATTTTTAGGCGTTACGACAATCGCATCAAAAACAAAATTTACATCTAGAGAGTTTTTTTTCATATATACATGTGCCGTTTTTATGATTTTTGATAATTTTTTTTGGGTTATATTTTGAATGGCACTCTCATAGTCAACTCCACTTTTCACCTCTATAAAATGGACAACTTCATCTTTTACTGCAATAATATCTATCTCGCCAAAGCGAGAGTAAAAGTTTCTCTGGGCTACAAAAAATCCATTCTCTATTAAAAATTTTACAGCCCTCTCTTCAGCTAAATCTCCCTTAAACCTGCTCATCTTTTAGCAGTTTATTACTTCTACTTTTATAGATTTAAAAGCAGCAGTCAAAATAAGTTCATCGCACTTATCTCCAAATAGATTATTTATCTTGGAACCTGCATGATGAAAAGTTGAAAAAAGTGTTTTTGGTTGTACTTTATTTGTTAACTTTACAAGGAGTGGCGAAGTTTGACCAAACTCTGTTTTTAAAATAACTCTTTCACTTAAAAAGTCTGGGGCATCGTCTTCATTCACTAAAAGAATATCTTCATCATAACGCTTCATTAAACTTGGTGTCTGTTTTGTTTGCGCGGCATTATTGTAGTGAGCGATTGTTCTCCCTGTTGTTAAATGATAACCTGTTAGCTTTTTAGCCAATATCTCTTCTATCATTCCGCGAAGTTTATATTGATGATAATGAAATTCTCCCAGCCCATCATCAGTTCTAAAATCTAGTTGATGAAGTATCGGTGTATCTTCTGTATGAACAGGCCACTGTAGTCCACGCTTTCGGTGTCGCTCTAGTCTGCTATACGAAGCTCCACTAAAACGACGATATGCAACCTCTCTTACTTCATCCCAAATCTCATTTGAGTTTTTATAACCATAATCTCCCCCCATTTTATTATCAAGAAGTTTTATTACTTCCCAATCATCAGGCAGGTCTGATTTTACAAGCGGTTGAGAAAGATGCAGACGACGCATTGCATTTACATAAACACCTGTTTTTTCATAGGCAGATTTTACACCTATTACTATATCTGCTCTTGATGTTATATCTGTCATAAAGAGTTCTTGAACCATAACAAACTCTAAGTTATCCATAGCTCTATTTAGTTTATTTAAATTTGGATGTATATGAGTTAAATCTTCACCCATGTTTAAAACAGCTTTTAAGCGACCATCTAACATCTCATCAACTAACTGAGGAGTCATAAGACCAACTTCTTTTGGCTCTTGGTAATCAGGATCATAATTTGGAAGCATTCCCATATCACAAGCACCTTGAACATTGTTTTGACCACGAAGAGGCATAAGTCCAGCTCCGCTTTTTCCTACATTTCCTGTCATAAGAGCAAGATGTACAATAGCCATAACTGCGTAAGAACCATCTAGATGTTCTGTAACTCCTAGTCCCCAAAATATCATAGATTGTTTTAGTGCGTATTCACGAGCTACTTTTGGAATCATCTTACTTAGATATTCATAACCTTCAATATTTTCAAAATATTTAGGATTTGCATATGGGTCATTTAAAATCTTCTCTTTAAACTCTGCGAAACCTTTGGTTCTGTCAGCAATGAAACTCTCAGCATAAAGCTCTTCATCCATAATTACATAAGCTATCATATTTAAAACAAGTAGATTTGCTTCATGTGGTATTATCGCTTTATATTTTGAAAATCTATGCAGTTTAATTTCACGAACGTCAAAAACAGCTAAGTTGTCATGTTTTTGAGCTACTTCAACTATACGGTTTGAGATAATTGGGTGAGCTTCTGTTGTGTTTGAGCCAATTACTATCATAAATTCGGCATTGTATATATCATTATACGGGTTTGTTGCCGCACCTTCACCAATAGTTTTTTTCATTCCAGTAAGACTTGGAGCGTGACAAACTCTTGCGCAATTATCTACATGTGGAGATTTTATAGTGTGGCGGGTAAATTTTTGAAAAAGGTAAACACTCTCGCAAGAGGTTCTAGCACCACCGATTGAGGCAATGCTTCTGTCGCCATAGTTTTTTCTAATCTCTTGAAGTTTTAGACTTGCTGCAGTTGTTGCAGAATCCAAATCAGTCTCATACCAGATATCGTCAAAATCAACTAATGATGAAGAGATGGCCTCTTTTATTGTTGGGTTTTTATCAAGAAAAGTTTTTCTTACTCTTGGTATTTTAAGTCTATCCTGTGAATCAACAAAATCAAAGCCATACTTACCTTTAATGCAAAGTTTTCCTTGTGAAACAACTCCATCAGGGTGTGCAAAAATCTTCTGAATTTTATTATCTTTAACCTCGGCAGCTATATCACAGCCAACCCCACAATAAGTACAAACACTATCTATTGTTTCAACATTTTCCATAAGAACTTCCCAACTTTAGTTGATGAAGTTTACAATTTTATCTCTTAAAAACTGCGGAAGTAAATTTAAAAGTTTGATAATTAAATAAAACCTAAGAGGAAAAGGATAAAACCTTTTATTCTTTTGGATAGCTCTGTAAATTACCATAGCACCATCTTTGGTGCTCAGTAAAAATGGCATTTTAAATTTATTTTTGTCCGTTAGCTCACTTTGTATAAAACCCGGCAGTATATTTATAACTTTTATTCCATCTTTTTTATACTTATATCTAATAGACTCAGCATAAGCATTCAGTGCTCTTTTGGATGAGCTGTATGCTTTTGAACTCGGCATGGCAATAAGTGAGGCTAGTGACGAGATAAATACAATTTTGCCACTTTTTTGTGTTATAAAACAAGGAAGTAAAATCTCTAAAATCGCATGGTTGGCAAGCAAATTTACATCAAAAAGTTTTTTAAAATCCTCAAATGGGGTTATCTCCAAAGAGTGCCCTATTGATACTCCAGCGTTTAAGATTACCATATCAACGGTACCGATAAGTTTGATTTTTTTTTGTAGTGTTTGGAAGTCGGAAATATCTACTGCAACTATCTCAATTTTTTTTACATGTGGAGCTAACTCCTCTTGGAGTTTTTTCAGACGCTCTTCTCTTCGTGCTAGTAAAATTAGCTCATTGTTTTTAGTGGCATAGAGTCGTGCCAACTCTTCACCTATCCCGCTGCTTGCACCTGTTATTAAGATTTTCAAATGTTTAAAAACCTATAAAATCCTAATCATAACGGGTTTAGTGTTTACAAACTCTAATGCTTCAATCTCTTTTATCATAGCTTGAATATCTTTCTCAAGAGCTACATGTGTAGCAATAAGAAGGTTTGCAGAGTTTTGTAAAGCTGGGCGCTGAAGCATGGTCTCTACTGAGATATTATTATCTTCAAAAACTTTTGTTATTTTTGCTAAAACACCAGTTTTGTCTGATACATTTATACGAAGGTAGTATTTTGACTCTATATTTTGTTTTGCTTTTAGAGTAAGTTTCCCCTCCATAGGTCTGTCAAAACCTAACATTGGTCTAGATTTTCCACTTCTTGCAATGTCTATTATATTTGCGACAACAGCAGATGCAGTAGCATCCCCACCGGCACCTGGACCATAGTATAGTGTCTCACCAACTTTATCCCCCACTACAGAGATTCCATTCATAACACCATCTATTTTTGCTATCATCTCCTCTTGTCTAATCAGTGCAGCATGAACTCTCAGCTCAACTTCATTGCCGTCTTTTTTAGCAATACCGAGAAGTTTTATAGCATAGCCGAACTCTTTTGCAAAGGTTATATCATCTTGAGTGACGTTTTGTATCCCTTCAATTAAGATATCTTCAGGTTTAGCATCAATTCCATAAGCGATACTTGCCAAGATTAAAAGTTTATGTGCAGCATCAAACCCGCCAACATCAAAAGTAGGGTCTGCCTCTGCATAACCTAATTCCTGAGACTCTTTTAAGATGGCATCATATGCCACGCCCTCGTTTGTCATCTTAGTCATCATATAGTTACATGTACCGTTCATAATCCCAACAATTGATTCGATATGGTTTGCAGATAGTCCGTCACGAAGGGCGTTGATAATAGGAATACCGCCTGCTACACTGGCCTCATACTCAAACGCTATATCATTGGCCAAACTTTGAAGTTCATAACGGTGATATGCCAAGAGTGCTTTGTTAGCAGTTACAACAGCTTTACCGCTTTTAAGTGCTTTTTTTACAACCTCAAATGCTTCTTCGACTCCGCCCATAAGTTCTACTACAACATCTATCTCACTATCGTTAAGTATATCATCAACATTGTCGGTTAAAGTAATATCTAAACCTCTCTCTTTGTTTAGATTTTTAACTACTCCACTTTTAACTACTATATCTACACCCGCACGAGCAGAAATAACATCAGCATTGTCTTTTAGTATTTGGACTACGCTTGCTCCAACAGTTCCAACACCTATTATTCCTACTTTTATCATACTATTTTTTTTCCTCTTCAAACTGTTTTAAAAACTCTTTGATATTTCTTGCTGCTTGACGGATGCGGTTGTCATTTTCTATCAGGGCTATGCGAACATACCCCTCGCCGTAAGCACCAAAACCAATTCCTGGAGCAACTGCAACGCCAGCTTCTACTAGAAGTCTTTTTGAGAACTCTAAAGATCCTAAGTGCTCCACGCATGCTGGAAGTTTTGCCCAAACAAACATACTCGATTGATTTTTATTTATTTTCCAGCCTGCTCTATCAAACGCTTCTAAAAGCACATCTTGACGATGCTCATACTTATCTGTTATATCTTGGACACACTGCTGATCTCCGTTAAGAGCTATCGTTGCCGCAACTTGGATAGGTGTAAACATTCCATAATCCAACCAAGATTTAATCTTTTGAAGTGCTCCTATTAGCTTTGCATTTCCTACAAAGAAACCAACTCTCCAACCAGCCATATTATAAGACTTTGAAAGAGTAAAAGACTCAACTGCAACATCTTTGGCTCCAGGCACACTCATAATTGACGGAGTCTTATAATCTCCAAATGTGATATCTCCATACGCTATATCAGAGATAATATAAAATCTTTTCTCTTTTGCCATGGCAACCAGTCTCACATAAAACTCATGCGTGACCGTTACAGTTGTTGGGTTATGGGGAAAGTTAACTAAAACATATTTTGGGTGTGGTGAAGTCTCTTTAAAAACTCTGTCTAAGTCTTCAAAAAACTTATCTTCATCCAAACAGTAGTGCTCGTCAAACTCTATCCCGAATTTTACAACATTTCCTCCCGCTAATATAAAAGAGTATTCATGTATAGGGTATGTCGGATCAGGGACAACAGCCGTATCCCCAGGATTTGTTATTGCGTATGCTAGATGTGCATAGCCCTCTTTTGAACCCATGGTCGCAACACACTCTGTCATCGGGTCCAAATCGCAATCGAATCTTCTTTTATACCAATCAGAGATTGCTATCAGAAGTTTAGGAATACCTTTTGATGTCGAATAACCATGAGTCTTAGTTTTTTGGGCAGATTCTATTAGTTTTTCTCTAATATGCTCCGGTGTATCGCCATCTGGATTACCCATAGAAAAATCTATCACATCAGCACCCGCTCTACGCTCAGCCATCTTAAGTTCATTTACCTCAGCAAAGACATACTTTGGTAGTCTTTTCATCTTGTCAAACTGTATTTCATCAAACATCAAAATTTCCTGTAAAAATATTAATGGTATTTTAGCTAAAAATGTTTACAAAATGATAATAAACTTTTTTTACTGCTTAGGAAGTGTTTCTCTTGTGCCAATTGGTGTTAATATCAAAGCATCTTTTATGTTTTTTAGAGTATATATATCAGAAATTTTTATATAGTATGTATTCTCTTTCATGTCCAAAGTAATTCTAGCCCTTTTTGCATCTTTTTTAATGACTCTTAATAACTTTAGTGATTTATCGTAATAAGCAATATATGGATACCAGTTATTTCTACGTGAGCTGGAGATTCTTAATTTTTTAATCTTTGACACATCCAGCCAATATGAGTAAAGAGATCTCTTTAGCTCCAGCTCTTCACCCTCTTCAAGAATTTTTGTATCTAGCTTGGCTTTTTGCATATCAACAATATAAGTCCAATCCGTTTCAGACTCTTTTATAACATCTATTATTTCACAACCGCTTTTTTTTAACTCTTGAGATAATATAAGAGGATCTGCTGCATATTCTGATGTCAAACTTATCTGCCATGTAAACTCAGATATTTTTAAATTAGACTCTTTGGTTACATACTTGTAATAGCCTATATTTTGAAGTGAGTCACTCATAATCTTAACAAAAAACAGAGGAGGACCGTCTGTTTTAAAGCTTATATTGATTTCGCGGGGTTCCTTAAAAAAGAGATTTAAAACACCGTTTTCCTTAAGGGTTTGTATAACCTTAACAGAATCAACTCTCCCGTCACTTATGTAGTAATCTTTTTTTGGAGAAAAAATAATATCTATATATGCCTTATCTTTTTTAAATGCAGCTTCACCAATAAAAGATTTAATCTTCTCTGTTAAAAGATTTTCAGAGTTTAATGAATCTTTATGGATATTTTTAGTCTCAGCAGCAGAAAAAGAGAAAAGAAGGGCAAGTAGTAAAAATACTTTTACCATATATTTCCTCTATTTAAATTTCTAAACTCTTCAAAATTTAACTCTTTTAGTTCAGCATCTTTATATAAAAATCTTACAGTCTTTGGATTTTTATACTCTTTTACAACTCCATTGATTTCAATATTTATATGTCCATGCCCAAATGCCAAAAGCCAATCTTTACTTGGATCGAGACTAAACTCATCGGAAAATGTTGTTTGATATTTTTTATATGTGATTAAATCGATATAGCCTAGCCAAACCTTAGTTCTTGGAAAAATTTTAAAAGAGAGTGCCTCGCTTTTAGAATCCTCTACCACAGTTTCTTCTTTGATTACTTCCACTTTCTCTATTTCGGAACTATTCTCATCTTTTATATCATTTGCAATATTACTTTTTGCACTATCAATTACACTATTGTCAACAGTTGTATTTTTTGACACTTCTTTATTTATTGATTTTATATTTAAAAGAGCAAACACAACAAAAATTGCTAATGCAACTCCAATATATATAGGAGCCAAATTTCTTTTTTGATTAGAAAAGAGAGAAACTTTAGTACGGTTTTCTTCGTTTATTGGGGGTGTATTATCATTAAAATATTCTACTGCTCTACTTTTAAGCTCACTTAAATCAATAGAATATTCACGTTCCAAAATAGATATAAAACCAAACAGCTGCACTCTGGTCATACCTTCAAAGCTCTCATGCAAAATAGCTTGTACATATTCTCTGGAAATATGGGTAGCTTCATGTATTTTTTGGGCACCAATTTCTTTTAATGCGTCATACCCACCTTTCATATTCTCATCCTATCCATTAAAATAGCTCCAGCCACACTAACATTCAAAGAATCAAATTCATGTGACATTTTTATACTTACCACTTCATCTAATTTTGAGATGACTCTATCAGTAAGTCCTTCACCCTCACTTCCTAAAAATAGTGCTCTTCTACGCTTCAGTTTTATATCTCTTATATCTGATCCACCCATATCAGCACCATAAGTAGTAAAACCAGATGTTTTAAGATCATTCATAACATTATGAACATTTGTTTCTATCGCAAAAGGGATATCAAACAGAGCGCCAGTACTTGTTCTAAGTATTGCTTCAAATGGGAGTTTTTTAACCCCACAAGCAATAATGCTGTCTGCACCCAAAGCGTAAGCACTTCTAACAATTGCACCTATGTTTCCAATATCTGTCAAACCAGATAAAACAAGTACAAATTCGTGATTTAAAAATGTTTTATAATCTTTAAGTTCATACTCGTCTACCTCCGCGAGAATTCCTTGATGAGAAGCATTTTTACACATTTTACCCGCAGCATCTGCAGGTATTCTTTTTATCTCAAAACCCATTCTCATAAGTTTTGAGTACTCTTTTTTATCCATCTCTTTAGCAAGATATAAAGTCCTGATTTTTTCAGGATGCTTATTGATAATATAATTGATTGGTTGTTTTGCATAAATTAACATAAAGACATTCTATCTAAAATAAATTAAAAAAAAGTTTTATATAGTTTTTTATTACAAAAGTGAGCATTTGGCATTGAATATTATATATTTAGCAGTCTTTGATAACAGGCTTTTGTATTTTCACCTGTTATTTTGCTAATGAGTTTTGCCTGAATTTTTTTAGGTATATCGAGTTCTAAAATATCATTTTGACTTATCGCACTGCTATTATGTGCAGCACCAGCTTCAATCACAACAACCCATTCACCACGAATATTGCCATTAAGCTTCGAGAGGCACTCATCCGCAGTCCCAAAATAGTAGTTTTGAAATTTTTTTGTTAGCTCTTTTGCTAAAAATATTTTTCTTGAAGGCTCTTCAGCCGCAAGTTCTTTTAAAAATTTCTCTAATCTATGTGGTGATTCGTAAACAATTGTTGTAAATCCACTATTTAAAGCGCCTTGTAGTGAAGAAGCTCTGTCTTGGCCCTTATGAGGTAAAAATCCCCAAAACAGCATTTGAGTTTCAACAAAGCCACTTGCTACAAAGGCTGTTAGAATGGCATTAGCACCTGGAAGCACATCATACTCCACTCCATTTATTTGGCAATATCTCACCAATGCTTGTCCGGGATCACTTATACCAGGCATTCCTGCATCGCTTACATAAACTACATTGACATCAAAAAATGATGTCTCTATTTTTTCAATAAAATCTTTTTCGTTGTGAGAATGAAGTGAGATAAAATTTTGGTTTTCTTTAAAAGAAGTATTATATCGCTCTTTTAAAATATGGATGAGTTTTTTGGTAACGCGTGTGTCTTCACACAATAGTGTATCGGCATCTCTCAGGGCCTCTATGGCTCTAAGAGAGATATCACCTATGTTTCCAATCGGTGTGGGTACTAGTTTTAACATTTCTCATATAATCTGAAAAAGTCCAGATTATACTCAGTCACTAAAGTTTCGCCTTCAGCGAGAAAAGTCATAGTAGTGTCTTAAATTAGTTTTTAGCGTAACGCTTGTTAAATTTCTCAATTCTACCAGCAGTATCTACCATTCTCTCAGAACCTGTAAAAAACGGGTGACACTCGTTACAAATATCAATACGTAATTCATCGTTTTTACTTTTTGTTTCAAAGCTGTTTCCACATGCACAAGTTACGGCACAAGTTACTAATTTAGGGTGAAGATCTTTTTTCATGTTTTGCCTTTTTGATATTCGGTAATTTGCGAATATCTATATATTTTTTTAATCCGTATGGGTGCGGATTTTTTCAAGTGGAATTGTACCTAAAATTATCTTAAACTTACAGCAGTATCTTGCTGACCACTGCCATAACAGCACTTTCAGAGCGTAGAATCATTGGTGTAGATAGTCTAAAATTATCTTGTTTGCTTAGAAACTCTTTTTCTTGCGCTGAAAAACCACCTTCACAACCAATTAGAACTGTATCAAATTCAGCACCGCCATTTAAAATATTATCGCAAAAGTCAAAAACCTTTGTCTGTGGAAATTCATCTATAAAATCTTTTATATTTTTATATGTATCAAACTCTATATAAGAGCTTCTTCCACTTTGTTGCATAGATGCTTCTGTAATCCTCTCAAACCTCTTAAAATCAAGTTTGAAATTTTTTTGACTTCTTGCACACGATATAAAAGAGATTTTTTCTACACCTATTTCACATAATGATGGAAGTACTTTTTCTATTGAATTTGCATCAATAATGCACCAGGCTACATGTAGAGACTTTTCACTTTTTATCTCTTTAAGTTCAGAGCAGACAAGAGAGAGTTCCAACACTTTTGGCTCTACATGTAGAACTCTGTACGTGTGCAAATTTTTAGTATCAGTTCGTGAGCGAAAACTTAGTTCATCACCTTCACAATGGCGTCTAACTTTAACTAAATATTTGTAAAGCTCCCCTTTTACATGTAAGGATTCCTTACCTGCATCATCGTTAAAAATATAGGTCAAAGCCACATCCAAAAAGAGATACTTAAGGTTACTAACACTTCAAGCATTAAAATTTTAAGCGCAAAAGTTTTATACACACTTAGAGCATTTTGCTCTTTTTTGTTCAAATATTTCAATCTTGATGAGCGTTTTACCTCCAAGACTATTATAGCTACTGCAAAAATTATCATAGCAATATTTGCTAAAGTGAACTCAAGATGTTTAGCGGCCATCATAACAATGCCTGTAAAAATAATTACACCAATTGCTATTGAACCTATTGGCATAAATAGCCTCATAAATCTTCTATATTTAGTTATATCTTTTGCACGCAAAAGCATAAAAACATTGATTAAAATCACACCCAAAACAGACATAACACCGTAGTTATGTGTTACAATACTCATATCATACATTTCATTCATAGTGGAATTTTACTATAATTATTATAATTTTTACTAAAAGGCGGGCAATGGCTGTAACTATCGAAGAAGCGTTAGAACTTATCTATAAAAACTCACCAGAAAAATCATTAAAAATATTGCCACTTGAACAACTACTAGGTTATGTTTTATGTGAAGATATAGTCGCAAAACACAACCTTCCTCCATACGACAACTCAGCGATGGACGGCTACGCTGTAAAAGTTGAAGATGGCGGCAAATTAGTAAAAGTCACTCATACTGTTTTTGCAGGCGATAGCTCAAAAGAGGTTCTTGAGTGTGGTTTTGCTATTAAAATTATGACGGGTGCGAAAATCCCATTTGGGACAGAGTGTATAGTTCCAATTGAGGATGTAAATTTAGTAAGCTCTAATGAATCTAGTAAAGGTGCAGAAGTTAGTATAACCTTGCCGCATAACCTACAAAAAAATAAACATATTCGATTTTGCGGTGAAGATATTAAAAGTGGGGATAAGCTTCTGCATAAAGGGCAAAGAGTTCATGCTCACCACATAACTTTACTGGCATCACAGGGTATTAGCCATGTCAGGGTTTACAAAAAACCTAAAGTAGCTATTTTTGCTTCGGGAAATGAGCTGAAAATGCACTTTGAAAATGTTCACTCACACCAGCTGTACAACACAAACAGCCCGACTTTTTATTCACGCGCACTTGAGCTTGGTTGTGAAGTTGAGTTTATAGGAACTGCACATGACTCGCTTGAGGATATCCATCTTCACATAAAAAGCGCACTTGACTGTGACCTAATCGTTACATCTGGTGGAGTTAGTGTAGGAGATGCGGACTTTACAAAAGAGGCTTTTGGAGCATTTGGCTATGAGATATTTTTTGATAAGGTGGAGATAAAGCCTGGAAAACCAACAACTTTCGGTAAAATTGGAAATACCTGCGTGTTAAATCTCCCTGGAAACCCATTAGCTGCAGCGCTGAACTTTGAACTCTTTGGACAGAGTATTATATTGGCGCTAAGCGGTGATGAGTCTAAATATTTAAGCACGATAGATACAAAAATGGCAACTGATTACAGATTAAAAGCTGGAAGAAGAACATTGGTCCCGGGTTTTTTTGATGGCAACTCATTTGCACCATATGAGAAGTTTGCACCAGGGATGATATCTCCCCTCGCCACTTCAAACTCTTACATAATTATTGATGAGAGTGTCGGTTTTTTAGCAAAAGAGAGTAGTGTGAAAATTATTCCTACAAGATTTTATTTCACCTCTAAAGAGAGTAGTGATTTAGTTAGCACTCAGTAGAACAAAGCACAAAAATGAGCTTAAAGGATCCGTCATTCCGTACTTGATACGGAATCTAGCTCGCGAGACAAGGCAACTAGACTCACAGTCAAGCTGAGAGTGACGAAATGCTTATCTATCTGAGAGGAGAAAAATGAGTTTAAAATCTCCGTCATTCCGTACTTGATACGGAATCTGGTTTATAGCTAAACACTAAGAGGGTTTATAAAACTCTCTCCTCTTTTTATTTTTTCCCAAAGTTCTGTATCGGACCAATCATTTTTTATAGTATCACTAAAAATAATAGTCTCTAAATCAATTATTCCCATATTTTCAGAGTAAGCATCTTGCGCAAAACATTGAGCATAGCCAGTATCTGTCTCATGAACAATAATACTGTTTAGTTTTACTTCTCTCTCACCATTTACTGTTTTAGTAAGCTTTAAAATTCTATCAATCATAACAAATATAACACGAGAAAACTGCTCGGCTGATGGGGATACCGGAAGTTGAATCCATCTGTCAGAGTATTTTTTCATATCTCTTATATAATTTTCATCATCTTTATCCCAAATAGTTACAGCATGGTCAAAACAGTCAATAAAAGCTTTCATATTCTGCTTCATAAGACCAAAATCATAAACCATTTGAGCATTGTCTAAAAAGTTGGACTCAAAAAGCAGTTCAATCTTGTATGAGTGTCCATGTAGGGAGCTTCTGCATCTTACAGTTGAGCAACCTCTCACTATATGAACGTTCTCAAATTTAAAAAGTTTTCTTATTATCATTACACACCTTTTTCTTTATCCCATATTCTCATATGGAGTCTGTCGCTAAAATTGTACCCTTTTAGTTTACAAAACTCCACCAATGGCTCTGTATTTGCTTCAACTTCTTTTTTTGAACCACCAAGAGGCATACAGAAAATTTGTGTTTTTGGTGCATATTTCACTATACTAGAAATTTCATCTTCCAAATCAATATTTATGTATGATGCACCAATCGTAAACTTAAAAAAAGTCTCTTTGGCATTTGAGGTGATAGATTTTAGAACCTCACCTCTCACTCGTTTAGACAGAGGCTCGCCTGAATTGTATAACTTTACAGACAAAGCAAAGATACACTCTTTAAATACTGGATACTCTAAAAAATCTACATGTAGAGATCCGTTTGTCTCAAATGTAATTCTGTGTCCCGCTACATGTAGAGCATTTAAAAACTCAATAAACACAGGTTCATTAGCGTAAATAAGAGGTTCTCCACCAGTTAAAACTATATCTACATGTGGAGGTAATTTATAACTGCTTAAAATACTCAGGATTTCATCAACTTTTGTTATTTGAGTCCAATAATTACTAAAGTGTTGTTTATTTACAGCGTGAATTGTATCGCAGCCAAGAATTGTAGTGCCATCTTCTAAGACCTCTTCACAGCCAAAGCCTTCGCACTTCATATTACAGCCACCAAAACGAAAAAAAAGTGATGGAGTCCCTATATATTTTCCCTCACCCTGAATGGAGTAAAAATGTTCTACCAAATATATCATTCTTTCCCTTTTTTTTAAATAGATTCTGGGTCAAGCCCAGAATGACGTTTATGAAGATTAAGATCCTGAATCAAGTTCAGGATGACGAACACAAAGCAGAATTACTTTCAAGATCCTGAATCAAGTTCAGGATGACGAGCACAGAGCAGAATTACTTTCAAGATCCTGAATCAAGTTCAGGATGACGAACGTAAAATCTCGTCATTCCAAACACAATCACTCGTCATTCCAAACACAATCACTCGTCATTCCAAACACAATCGCTCGTCATTCCAAACACAATCGCTCGTCATTCCAAACACAATCGCTCGTCATTCCAAACTTGATTTGGAATCTAGCTCAATTCTTACAATATTTCACTGTATAAATCATTCCAGCTATTATTTACTTTTTCAATCAACTCTACTTTCCACTCTCTTTTCCAAGATTTTAGCTGTTTCTCTCGCTTAATTGCTTCATTTATATCATCATAAATTTCATAATAAACTAATTTTTTAAGATTATACTTTTTTGTAAAGCAATCCATTAGTTCATTTTTATGCTCGTAAACTCTTTTAATTATATCAGATGTTACACCTATATACAAAGTGCCTTTTGGCTTGTTTGTCATTATGTAAATAAAGGAATTCATTTATTTTCCTTAAGCTAGATTCTGAGTCAAGCCCAGAATGACGAACAAAATCACTCGTCATTCCAAACACAATCGCTCGTCATTCCAAACACAATCGCTCGTCATTCCAAACACAATCGCTCGTCATTCCAAACACAATCGCTCGTCATTCCAAACACAACCACTCGTCATCCTGAACTTGATTCAGGATCTTAAGCTAGATTCTGGGTCAAGCCCAGAATGACGAACATAAAACCTTGTCATTCCAAATGCAATCACTCGTCATTCCAAATACAATCACTCGTCATTCCAAACTTGATTTGGAATCTAACAAAAAATCATCAACCGCCAGTTTCGTAAAAAGCGCGGGATGAGCTCTCACCATCTTCACCGCCCCAGCGATTTTTTTCTGGTTTTGTTCTAACTACTTCTCTTAAAACTTCTGCGGCAGCATTAATGTCACCTGCTTTTATAGCTTTACCGATACTCAGAGCCTCATCAAAATACAAACAAGGGATAAGATTACCCTCGGCAGTAAGTCTTATGCGATTGCACTTTTTACAAAAGTCATCTGCATAAGGCTCTATAATTCCAAATCTATAACCATCTTTCATTGTGTAGTAGTGTGAGGGTGAAGAGCCGTCAAAACCGTCATCTGTAAACTCGTAATGCTCTCTTAAGCGCTCTAAAAGTTCATCTGATTTAAGTCCGCTGATATCTTTAGAAGCAAATTGATTTTCCATGTACTCTATAAAACGTATAGACATGTTACGCTCTTTACAGTACTCTAAAACATCTACAATCTCATTTGCATTCATATTATTCATAGGAACCATATTTACTTTAACTATAAGACCAACTTTTCTTGCCTCTTCGACACCCTCTAAAACATTTTTTAAAACATCTTTTGCTGCAATTCTGTGTGCTGTTATTGGGTCTAGCGTATCAATGCTGACATTTATCCGCTTTAATCCTGCATCTTTAAGTTTTTGTGCCGCACCTTTTAGCAAGTAGGCATTAGTTGTCATTGCTAAATCAATACTCGGTTCATAGTCATAAATCATCTTTATGAATTTATCTAAACCCTCACGAAGAAGTGGTTCTCCACCAGTTATACGGATTTTTTTAACACCTTCGTCTATAGCGATTTTCATAAATAAAAAAAGCTCTTCAAAACTAAGGAGATTCTCTTTTGGAACCCATGAAAAAGGCTTTTCCGGCATACAGTACTGACACCTAAAGTTACATCGCTCTGTAACGGAGACTCTTAAGTAGTCAACCACTCTCTCATAGCTATCAATTAACATAATAATCTTCTTTTTTATTTAGCTAATATCTCAGCTTTTAGTTTTGTAAACTCATCTTCAGTCAAAATTCCGTCAACTTTTAGCTGATAAGCTTTTTTTACTTCGTCCATTTTAGATGAAGTCGTAGCAGGTATAGACTGTACTTTTTTAGCAACTGGTTTAGATACTATCTGCGCTTCTTCTTGAGGATCTTCTTCTACAAGTTCTGTAAGTATATTGTCCACTTCTATTGCACGTGAGCCAGCTAATCCAGTTTTTGCTATCTCTTTTAAACCTAGAGTGCTATCTACTTGAACTAATTCAAATGTAGCACTCTCTGAGTTATTTACAACTTTTAAGTAGTAAGTCTCTCCTGCCTTAAAATCTATCTTAAGAGCTTGTTCTTGTATATCATTTCTTGTAGTAGAGATTGTAGTAGAGTTTGGCTTTAGGTTAAAAGATTTATATTCTCCATCAATAATTCTACCTTCGATTCTTTTATTATTTACACGGATTTTATAGCTTGAACCTGACATATCTTCTCCAGAGCCAACAGATATAGGAACATAAACATAAACAAGTGCAGCTCCTTGAAGCGGTTCCTCTTTTTTAAATGGAACTTTTGTTCCACATGCTGTAAACATAAGAACTGTTATTAGTATAGTTGCTTTTATTAGTATGTTTTTCATATATCTTATCCTTGGGTTTATTAGTGATGTATTATTACACAAAAAGCTTAAATTTTACATTCAAAAATAGAGAAAAAAAATATTTATAAAAAGTGAGTGTTAAATGATTTAAAACGAAGAATATTTCCAAGCAAAAGCTTGGAAATAAGTTTGTCTAGCGACTTTTAAGTTAAGAGTAACTATTAAAAGTTGTAACGAGCCCAAAGACGGATTCTAGTGTCTTGGTCTGTTCCAGCAGAAGTCAATAAGTGATCTCCTCCATTTGTCTCTGTTGTTGAAGCAACATCCCAATCACGAACAACTAAAGCAGCGAAATATTGAACACCACCAGCTTTAAGTTTATACATTAAATCAAACTCATTGTAATCTGAACGCTCTAAGTTTGCTGCACCAGCAGAAGTTGAACCATACTGAGCGATAACAGTACCCATATCACCCATATTATATGCAGCTTTTACAACAAAAGTGTCAGCATCAAGTGCGACATTTAGTTGGTTATATACCATTTGAGAGTAAAGTGGTGACTTAACACCTGTTCCAGCATTTGTAATAGATACTGTACCATCATCAACAGTAGTATAAATTGCAGTAAGAGTTAACTCTTTAACTGGTTTAATAGAAGCTTTAACACCAAATGCTGATGTATCTTTAAAAGTAGTAGATGCTGCTGTGTCAGCATCAGGAGCTATAACACCACCTTGAAGACCTAAACTTAGTCCCATAGGTAAATCTTTTCCACCGATAGCTACATCTCCCCAAAAAATACTTGCTCCACCATATTCTGTTGTACCTGCTACATTTTCAATATCGCCTAAGTCATAATAAGATGCTGTAATAGTAGTATTTGGAAGTGATTTATTTTGAGCAGTTAATAAATAAATATTACCATTATATCTAAGTCCAGTAGCATTTGAACCTACACGAGAACCTACATTTAGATTACCAAAGTTTGTAGTATTAAATGGTGCAACTGGATTACTTTCACCAACAGATGAAGCAACTAAAGTTGTATTTGGTAAATCAGTATTTACAACTAATACAGCATCAAAGCTGTTTTTAAATACATTCCAACCCTCTGTATATGCAAAAGGAGAAAGTGCTTTTGGAAGTTGTTGGCGACCAACTTTTACAGTTGTATTACCAATCTTTTTACTGATATTCATTTGAGATAAAATAATCTCATCAGCTATAGTACTATTAGCACTTCTAGTTGTAGCTGCTTGTCTGTCTCCACCAAGATTTTTATCTAAACTTGCTGTCCCTTTATACTGAATCTCAGAACCAAAAGTAAAGTTGTTACCAAGGTCAGCACCTAAACCTAGTTGAACACCAAATTGAATTTCAGAGTTAGGTATTCCTGGGCTTGAATCGTGTCCATGTCCAAATAAATCACCATTACTATCACCATTGTCAGATTGTGTCTCATAATAAACTACTGCTTGACCAGTTGTTACGATATCTATTCCCTTATCTGCAGCTACTGCTGATGTTACCAATAATGACGCTGCCGCCAAAGATACTAAAGTTTTTTTCATGTATTTCTCCTGTTTTGTTTAAATATCACTATTATAGATTAATTGAGAAGTGATAGCGAAATGACCCTCTCTAAGTCACTTTGCTATCACTTCTCAAATACAATAATTAATTTTACTTCACATATCTTACATTAGTTTTTTTAATTTTAGTTTAAATTATACGATTTTGTTAGTATTTTGTTTACTTTCTTCATTAAATGTATAAATTAAGTATTATTTTATTTATTCTATTTAATTTGTTATAAAACTGGCTAATATTTGTTATAATTATAATATGAAATTCAGAACACTAAAAAAGCAAAAAAAAGCAAAAAAGCCCACTGTTAAGTATATATATGCTTCTTATTTACATAGAATAAAAGCATTTATTACAGATATGTTTATGATATATGCTCCTATTTTATATTTGATTGCCTATATTATTATGGATGGCAAAGATGATTTTCAGTCATCACAACTTGCCCCTTTTATTGGTGTATTGATTTATGGTCTGATATATGCGACTCTATTAAGTAGATTTGGACAGACTCCTGGCAAAAAAGCTTATGAAATGAAAGTAGTTGATGATAAAAAGGGTGAATTAATCAGTTTTTTTAGAGCGGCTTGCAGATTTATAGCTTTTTTGTTTACAGCATCAACACTTCTAGGACTTTTTCTCCCGTTTTACAGAAAAGACAAAAAAGGTCTGCATGATTTAATTTGTGGGACTATTGTTGTTATAGAGAAAAAAGATTAATTACTAATTTTATTTAGATTCTGAATCGAGTTCAGAATGACGGAGTCTGTTGGTTTTAGATTCTGAATCAAGTTCAGAATGACGGAGTCTGTTGGTTTTAGATTCTGAATCAAGTTCAGAATGACGAGGTTTTGTTTCAGGATGACGGAGTTGTGAGTTTTTGAATGACGGAGTGTTTCGTCATTCCAAGCTTGACTTGGAATCTAGTTCAGAATGATGGAGTCTGCTGGTTTTAGATTCTGAATCAAGTTCAGAATGACGAGGTTGTGTTTGAGAATGACGAGATTTGTTGATTGGATTCTGAATCAAGTTCAGAATGACGAGGTTTTGTTTCAGGATGACGAGGTTGTTGTTTCAGAATGACGAGGTTGTGCTTGAGAATGATGAAGTTGTATATTAAGAATGACGAAGTTTTGAGTTTATGTCACCATAGTGACATAAGAAGAAATCCAAGGAATTACTTCCTTGGGTGTTACAAATTAATGTAAGTCTTTCCATACCGATCTTTTCCAAAGAAAAGCAAAGATAGCAAAGATTAAGATGTACCACATTACATTTTGACCAACTGCTTCTCTCTCGTGACGTTTAGTATCACCAGCGTCTTTAAGATGCTCAATAACTTTCTCAGCAGACTCTGCAGTAACACCAACTCTTGGCATTGCAGTTCCAGCTAAGTGGTTTTGAGGATTTTCAATAAAAGTACTTATATAGTGCTCTCCACGAGAACGGATATACATACTTAAATCTGGAGGTAATTTACCCATATATTTAACAAGAGAGTCTTGGTATTCTAACACTTGAATGTCAAATGCCAAAGAGTCTTTTTTATGTTTAAATGTTGGCTTAGTACCAATTTGAGTCCAATTTTCATAAGAAAGAGCATGACATCTACCACAAGCATTTTCATATGCAACTTTAGGAGTCAATTCATCTTTACTAACAGCAATCGACTGTAAATATGCAACCATATCTGCAACTTCTTGATCAAGGTCTCCACCAGCACCAAAGAAAGGAACCATTGGGTGCATCTTACCTTTGTTTGCGTCAAATTTATGCTCAACTTTTAGAGCATGTGCAGGATTTTTAATTAAGTCAGTTAAAAATTTAACATCATAAACAGCACCAGCATCACTTAAATCAGGTGGGTTAACACCATAACTTGCAGCAGCACTTACTGCATCCATAGGAGCAGGCATACCATCTTTAGAAATTGAGTGACAACCTGTACAAGCTGCTGCCCCTGTTACTAATGCTTTTCCATTAGCAGCGTTACCAGTTTTAGTAACACTTGGTAAATCAGCGTAATTAAAATTTTCACTATCTACTTGTTTATGCATTACATGGTGAGCATAAGGCTCAACCAAGTAGTAAGTTACAAGTGAGAAGAAAACAACAACTGCTAATATTAAAGGTTCTTTATTTTTCATTTGTTTCGCTCCCTATACTTTTTTTTCACGTGCTGTTATAAATGGAAGTGCAATCCACATTCCAATAAACACTAGTGCAGCAACTAAACCAATAGTGCTAAAGATACCTTCTGGAGGTAATTTACCCATAGCAGTTAAAACAATCATAACTACAAGCATCATCCAGAACCAATATTTAAATGCTCCACGACGAGATGCAGGAACTGCATTTGGACTTCTATCTAACCATGGTAATAGTACGAAAATAACTTGTGCAAAACCAAACGCCATTAGACCTATATCAATAGAGAATGGACGAAGAATCTCATAAGACCATAAGAAATACCACTCAGGGTAGATGTGTGCTGGAGTCTTAAGACCATCAGCAGGGTCAAAGTTTACAGGATCCATTGCAAAACCATAATTGTAAAAAGTCAGGTAAAAGAAGAATACTAAGAAAATTCCAACAATCATCATATCTTTAGACATAAAGTCATTTGCAAAACGCATAACTTTAGAACCAGCTTTGTCGCCATCTAAATATTTTTTAGCTTCTGCATCAAAGTCAATCTCTTCACCATCTTGGTTATTAACGTGTGGAATACGAAGAGCTGCAAAGTGAAGACCAATAAGACCCATAATTGCTAAAGGAACTAAAAGTACATGTAACATAAAGAAACGAGTCAAGAAAGCTTGAGCAGGAACATAATCCCCACGAATCCATTCAACAACGAAATCTGCATGTAAAGAACCACCACTGAAAAGGTTAGTAATAACCATACCTGCCCAATAAGACATTTGTCCCCATGGTAACATATAACCAGAGAAAGCTTCTGTTGAAAATGCAATAAATAAAAGCATACCAGAAACCCAAATCATTTCACGACCTTTTTTATAAGAGCCGTAATAGATACCTGTAAACATGTGAATATAGATAACTAAGAAAACAACTGATGCCGCAACACCATGTACATGTCTCCATAACCAACCAAAATCTACGTCTCTCATTATTGTATAGTTAACGCTATAAAATGCTGTATCAACGTTTGGTTGATAATACATTAATAAAAATATGCCTGAAACTAAAAGTATTGCAAATGTGATTGCTAGAACCATACCCATTGCCCACAAGAAGTTAATGTTTTTAGGAATCCAATATTCAGATGCCATTACCTTTTCTACTTTTTCAATTGCTAATCGTTGGTTTAACCAATCTTTAACACTTGTCGCCTTTGTAAAATGTGCCATTTATTTCCCTTTCCTTAAAGTGTTATGCCAGTTTCTTTCATTTTTGTGTATTCAGGTCCAGCTTCACCTAAAACCAATATGTTCCCATCTATTTTAAATGGAGGTATATCAAAACCGCGTGGAGGTGGAACTTTTGTAACTTCACCAGACCAGTCAAACTGACCGCCGTGACAAGCACATGCGAAACCTTCCTCTGCAGCATTGTAAGCAGGGATACAACCTAAGTGTGTACACAAACCAATTGCTATCATATAATGTGAACCAGAAATAACAATGTCACGAGCTTTTTGACTTTCAGTTGCTCTTGAAACCATTGCTTCAGTCTTTTTCATAACAAAGATAGGTTTCCCTCTCCACTTTTCAGTTACCAAAACATTCTCTTCATATATTGACATATCAAGAGTTGTAAATCCAGCTGCTTTAACACTTGGAAGCGGATCCCAAGTTTTTTTCATTGCAACTAATGAACCTATTGCACCAACACCTGCAACGGCGCCAAATGCTTTGCCCATAAAACCTCTACGGCTACTATTATGCATATTTGCTCTCTTTCTTGTAATTTTTAAAGACTGATTATATACTAAAATAGTTTTAAGTAATTATAAATTTAAGTTTTCTTTTATAAATTTTACCATTTTGTTACTATTTTGTCTCATTTTAGAATACTTATGCTCATTTATGGACTCAAGGGCACTTAAAAGTGATTTTTTATCATAATTTTTAACTATTGGTATGTTTAACTCTTCAAAAAGCTCTAAAAAATCTGTAGTGTAATCATCTCTTTGGATATATATAGGTTTTCCACCAGAGGCAAGATTTTCTAAAACTGCCTGTGGGGATGCAGTGATTAAAACTTCCGAATTCATAATAACTTCATCATAATCTTCAAACTCATAATGATTATAAAATTTTTCTTTTAGCATATCTTCATAATCAAAAAAGTAGTAAAAACCCAATAATAAATCAGGATTAAGTCCATCAATCATATTAAAGTTTTTCTCTAAATCTTTTTCATAGTCATCATCTCCGAAAAAATATGACAATTTAATGGATTTTTCTTTTTCGAGTGCACCCTCTGCAAAGTACTTCTCATCTACTATATATGCGTTGCAAATATCTGCTCCATCTAAATATGGAGAGACTAAAAACTCATTTAGCTCTTTTTTATCATCTTTTTTATCACTAACACGGATAAAAGTGGAAAAATACTTTCTCATATCTTCGAGCATTATAGGATTTGCTTCTTCGGAGTCAAATATTATCTTAGCGCCGCTATGCGCTATATTTGGGATATTTCTGATAACATCAATCCCTACACTGTTTTTTACACCAAAATGTTTCGCCTCATGTGCAATACGGAAATCAGAACATAATAGTGTAATCTCAATGTCACCTAGTGAACGGATAATTGTGCATGCCCGTCTAAATCTGTCAAGACCAATGCGGTGTCCTGTATGTACGTAGTAATATATATTCATTGTTTTGCCTTACTTTTTTCTGCCTGCTATTTTTATATATATATGCAGTATCTCTATCGCCGCGGGAGTTATTCCGCTTATCATTGATGCTGATTGAAGAGTTGGAGGGTTAAAAGTCTCTAATTTTTCAACAATCTCTGTCGACAACCCGCTAACAATTCTAAAATCAAAGTTTTCTGGAATTTTGATTTTAAGATATTTTTTCATTTTTTCTATCTCTTCACTCTGCTTTATAATATAACGGGCATATTTCCCCTCGACAAGAATCTCTTCTTTAATATACTCATCATATTTATCTAGCTCTGGAAGTAGTTTTACCATTTTTGCTACATCAAAAGTTTTTCTAGCAACTAGCTGTTGAGCCGTTATGGTGTCTTTTATCTTCTCTTCACCCATAGACTCTAAAAATTCTATAAACTCTTTGTTTGGAGTGTATTTTGTCTCATTAAGAAGTTGTGCACCATCTTGGATTTGCTGGTGTTTTAGTTTTACTTTTTCATATACCTCATCACTAAGCAAACCAATCTCATGTCCATATCTGCTGAGTCTTGTATCAGCCGACTCTTCACGAAGAAGAAGTCTATACTCTGCACGAGATGTAAACATGCGGTAAGGTTCTTTCGTACCTTTAGTTACCAAATCATCTATCAAAACCCCGATATATGCTTCATCTCTACGTAATACAAGTGGCTCTTTTTCTTGAATACTAAGCGTTGCATTTATACCAGCCATCAAACCTTGAGCTGCCGCCTCTTCATAACCTGTTGTTCCGTTTATCTGTCCAGCAAGGTAAAGACCTTTGATTTTTTTAGTCTCTAACGAGTGTTTCAGTTCTCTTGGGTCTACAAAATCATACTCTATTGCATATCCATAGCGTACAATTTTTGCATTTTCCATCCCTTTTACGGAATGAATCATCTGCTGTTGAACCTCTGGCGGTAAAGATGTGCTCATACCATTTATATAGCACTCTGTATTTTCCATAGTTTGCGGTTCAATAAAGAGGTGGTGTCTGTCTTTATCACGAAATCTATTCACTTTATCTTCTATGCTTGGGCAGTATCTTGGTCCAGTTCCCTCAATTTGACCCGTAAACAGTGGCGCTCTGTAAAAATTTGACTCGATTATATTATGAGTGTTTTCATTTGTGTAAGCTATAAAACATGGGATTTGCTTCTTAGTTTTTCTAAACTCTTCGCGATTTGTTCTAAAACTAAATGGACTTGGAACTTCGTCTCCACCCTGCTCATCCATAACAGAAAAGTCAATTGACGAGCTGTCAATTCTGGCACATGTACCAGTTTTAAGCCTCCCCATTTGCAGTCCGCATTTTTTCAGTGACTCACTAAGACCTACGCTCGTCTGCTCACCAAAACGGCCACCCTCTTGTTTAATCTCACCAATATGAATAACACCTTTTAAAAATGTTCCACTTGTTACAATTACTTTTTTAGCTCTGTATTCATTTAAGAGGTTTGTTTTAACACCTTTTACCTCTTCGTCTTCTACTATAAGTGATTCTGCCATCTCTTGAACTAAGTCAAGATTTGGAGTAGTTAAGACTTTATTTCTTGCAATAACACGGTACTTATCCATATCTATCTGAGCACGAGAACCACGAACAGCAGGACCCTTTGTCTCATTTAAGATGCGAAACTGAATACCCGCTTCATCTGTAATAAGTCCCATTTCACCGCCAAGTGCATCTAGCTCACGAACCAAATGTCCTTTTGCCAAACCGCCGATAGCAGGGTTACAACTTGTAGCACCTACATTTTCGGCAAGCATTGAAATCATTAAGGTTTTACTACCCATTCTAGCACTAGAAAGCGCAGCTTCAACACCTGCATGACCGCCGCCAATTATTATTACATCATAATTCATATATTATTCCATATTTTCTTTAGGCGAATTTTATCATTTTTGAGTATCATTTGCATAATATATATTCAATTAGTTAGGGTTTTTAATAAATTATGATAAACAAAGCACACGAAGCCTATAATAAAGGTGATTTTACGACTGCTTTTGAGCTGTATTCAACATTAGCAGAGAGTGGCAATGCAGATGCTCAAACCTCTTTGGCATACATGTATCAAAATGCCCAAGGGTGTGAAAAAAACGATAAAAATGCACTTGAACTTTACGAAAAAGCAGCTGAGGCAAAACAACCGTATGCACTTTTTAATTTAGCTATACTTTATATGAATGGTCTCGGTGGAGTACAACACGACCAATTCAAAGCACATGACCTTCACATGGAGGCCGCTACAAGAGAAGTTCCGCCTGCCATGTATGAAGCTGCACTGATGCTTGAGCGTGGACTTGGATGTTCACAGAACTATTCCGAGGCTGCTTTTTGGTATGAAGAGGGGGCAAAGAGAGGACATCTGGAATCTTTTAACAACCTTGGTGTCCTTTATAAAGAGGGTCATGGCGTTAGTTTAGACGAAGCTAGATGTTTTATCTGTTTTTCTAAAGCCGCCGAAGGTGGGTTGGCTGAAGGTCTTTACAACCTCGGTCAACTATACGATCAAGGTTTTGGGTGCGAGCAAGACCACGATATGGCACTTGACTTGTGCAGAAAGGCTGCCTATAAAGGTCATGTAAAGGCTAAAGCAATTATAAAAGGTCTTCAAGAAGAGGGAAAGATAGTTTTTTAACGGAGGAGATTCCAAATCAAGTTTGGAATGACAACACACGTCATCCTGAACTTGATTCAGGATCTAAAAAGGAGATAACATTTTTACAGGACTAATAAGAGAGATAGCTAATGTTAAAAGTTTAGCAGGAAGCACTCTAACAATAAAAGCAAAACACAAAGCAAAAATCGGTGATTCTATTGCTATAAACGGTGCGTGTCTAACAGTTATAAAAGTTTTAAATGATGGCTTTAGTGTTGAGCTCTCCCCTGAGAGTCAAAAACTTTTAGCTATGGAGAACTACAAAAATGAAGTTCACATAGAACCTGCCATGATGATGGGCGATAGATTTGAAGGACATGTTGTTCAAGGACATGTAGATTGTATTGGCACTATAAAAGAGATAAGAAACAACGGAAACTCCTTTGATGTTTTTATACATGTAGATAAAAAATACATAGCTTTTGTTATTCCTAAAGGCTCTATAACCATAGATGGGGTCAGTCTTACTGTTAATGATGTAATGAGTGATAGTTTTAGACTCACTATAATTCCCCATACAATGAAAGAGACACTTTTTAGAAACTATAAAAAAGGCTCAAAAGTAAATGTAGAGACAGATATGTTTGCCAGATATGTTTCACACATAATCGCTCATCAGAGTAAAGCAGCCTCTCTTTCATGGGACGAAGTTGACTCAATAAGTGCAAGATATTAACAGTGCAAGATAAAGCCGCTGCTTTAGAGTATGACAAAAAGAGCGGCTCCGCTCCAAAAGTTACAGCTTCGGGCAAAGGGACAATAGCTCAAAGCATAATCGCCAAGGCAAAAGAGTTTGATGTTCCTATATTTGCAAACGAGGCACTTGTAAACTCTTTGGTTGATT
Source organism: Candidatus Sulfurimonas baltica (assembly GCF_015265455.1). NCBI lineage: Bacteria > Pseudomonadati > Campylobacterota > Epsilonproteobacteria > Campylobacterales > Sulfurimonadaceae > Sulfurimonas > Candidatus Sulfurimonas baltica. The sequence goes on from NZ_CP054492.1 coordinate 2,496,260, forward strand.
TAGAGATTGACAAAGAAATTCCGAGTGAGCTTTACCAAGCAATAGCTGATGTTTTTATCTGGCTTATGAAAAATGAGAAAAGCTTTAAACTTGGAAAATAAAAACAGAGTCTTAAAAGACGTATTTGGTCACAACAGTTTTAGAGAGCTGCAAGAAGATGGTATTGACGCTATTTTACAAAACCGTGATTTGCTTATGATACTGCCCACCGGCGGTGGAAAATCACTTGTTTACCAACTTCCTACACTTATAAAAGATGGCATTAGCATAGTTATATCCCCACTAATCGCACTTATGCAAGACCAAGTAGCTTCACTTAAAGCGCAAGGTATCAGTGCAGATATGATCTCATCCGCTCAAACTCAAGAGGATATAGACAATATTGTTTACTCTGCCAAGATGGGTCAACTAAAGTTTTTATACCTCTCTCCTGAGAGATTAAACACGCAGTGGACATTAAATCTTCTGAGTGAACTAAAGATAAACTTTTTTGTAGTAGATGAAGCCCACTGTATCTCCCAATGGGGACATGAGTTTCGCGATGACTACAGAGCATTAGGAAGATTAAAATCTAATTTTCCCAACTCTAATATCTGCGCATTTACAGCGACTTCTACAAATCATGTAACTGAGGACATCATTAGAGAGCTGCGACTTGAGAATCCTCTTCTTCTTAAGGGTAAAATTTTTCGCAAAAACCTCTACATATCTTCGCAGAGACGCATTACGAACGGTCAAGCACAACTAAAGAACTTTCTCAAGCGTCATGAAAACGAGAGCGGAATAATTTATGTGAGTTCAAGAAAAAAGGCCGAGGAGTTAAGTTTAAATCTAAATATAGCCGGCTACAAGTCACTGGCTTATCATGCCGGACTTCCTCAGCATATTCGAGAAAACAACTTTAAAATCTTTGTCAATGACAAAGTAAATATAATGGTGGCAACTATTGCTTTTGGAATGGGGATTGACAAAAGCGACATTCGTTTTGTAGTTCACATGTCTCTGCCTAAAACACAAGAAAATTACTACCAAGAGATAGGCCGTGCCGGACGTGATGGCGAGGATAGTGAAGTTTTACTACTCTTTAACTCTTCTGACATGATAATGCAAAAACAATTTTTAAAAGACATACCAGACCAAAACTATGCAAATCATTTAGATGCAAAAATAGACTCTATTTACAAGTATGCAACAAGTGAGATATGTTTTCACAAGCAACTTGCTGAGTATTTTGAAGACACACTTGATGAATGTGGAAGTAGATGCGACAACTGCTCAAACTCAGATGATTTAAGGCAAGATATTACAAAAGAGGCTCAGATGGTCTTGAGCACAATTTATAAAACTAACCAAAATTTCGGAAAGAACTACATCATAGATATACTTCGCGGCTCAACAGAACAAAAGCTTTTAAGCAATGGTGCCGATAAACTGTCGGTATACAATATAGGGTCTGCTCTAAGTAAAAAAGAGTGGTTTGTGGTTATAGAGCGCTTAACGGAGATGAAAATTTTAAACCTTGGTGAATTCAGCTCTCTTAAACTTACAAATGATGCTATAGCAATACTAAAATCGCAAAAAAAAGTTGATATAAAATCTTCAAGGCTTCTGGTGAAGGGTCAAGAGAAAAAAGTAAAACGTACCCAAGAGTTTGATTATGATGAAGAGTTGTTTGAAAAACTTCGAACTAAAAGAAGTGAAATCGCGTCTAAAATGGGAATTCCTGCCTACTTGATTTTTGGAGATAAGACTCTCAAACATCTTGCAAGCGATAAACCTTTTGACAAAGCGAGTATGCTTGAAGTTAATGGCGTAGGAGAAAAAAAGTTTGAGCAGTTTGGAGAAGAATTTTTAAATGTTATTAACTCTTAATCTCTGAGAGACTTAACATCTGGGTTACAAGATATCTTATGTTGCATATCTACATGTAGGAACTCTCTTAGCTCACTCAACGATGCAACTGTAGCATCACGAAACCCCTCACCGCTGTTTATATAAATGTTGAATCCATTCTCATATAGAGCAAGCCTAGTAGCGAGTGCCATTGAGTATGTTGTTAAAACACCATCTTTTCTCATACTATTTTCAATATCTCTAAAGTACTCTTTTGTCCAAAGAGCATGATTTTTTTTTGGAGAAAAGGCATCCTGATATACTATGTCAAATTTGTTTTTAAATTTTTTTATATATTCTCTTGCATCTCCGATAAATAACTCTACATGTAGGTTTTCATCTTCATACTTTCCACTCTCACACAACTTAAAAACAATATGCTTCAATTCATCAAACTCTTTTGGATAGGTAAAATCTACTAATAATTTCACCAAAGAAGCATCAAGCTCAGGAGAATAAATATTTAATTTTGAACTCAATAAGTTCTTTTTATGATAGTAGATTGTAGCTAAAGTGTTAAAGCCCAATCCAAAACAAATATCCAAAATATTTATCTCTTCTAAGTGTTGCTTTATTTTAAAAGCTGGATGGACATGCTTAAGAAGAGACTCTTTTAATGCTCCATCCCTTGTAGAGTGGTAGTGTTCTTCATATTCTACCGAATATGCAGTATAACTCCCATCTCCACTTAATATCACTTCATGCATATAAATTTTTAATCGTCAATTTTGCAGCTAGCCAACTTAATAGTCTTATAAAACCATCCAAGAGCTACGAACATCAATGTTGTGCCTAATATAAGATAAAAAGCTGAAAGCATCTGTGAAACATCACCAGAAAGAGCTATCTTAAACACTACAAGCAAAGTTTCAATTGACAATGCGATAATTATTGAAATTAAAAATTTTCCAAGAACTTTATACTCTTTATCCTCGTCGTGCTCAAAAGTTTTGAACAACACTTCATGTTCAAATATTTGCTTAGCCAAATCAAATATTGCCAAACCTAACGTTACCGCAATAATTGACTTGAAAATATCTTGTAGAAAATCCACATGAGACTTTATAAAAATGATTGAACCAAAAATGTAAGATCCGTAACTTAGCAAAGCTATTGCTACTAATGCAAGTATAGTTGAACCAAACAGATAAACAAATCTCTTGATTTTATCGTGCAACCCATTGAATTCTATTAGCTTAAGCTCTTCTAGAAGTGCTATCAGATTTATGTCAAAAACATAATATGTATCATCTTTAAAATAAACCACCGATAAACTGGCCTTACCTGTTCTGTAGTGAATATACGGGCTTGACACATAAACATTCTCTTCTAAAATCATTTTTTGAAAATAGTGTTTTTTATCATTTCCTATATGTTCACTATCTTTTTCTTTTCGACAGATAATAGGTGATTTTTGTTTAAAATCAGCGTCAACCGAATATATAAGTTGAATATATTTGTATTGATTTAGAATTTCTTTGGAGTCTTCGATAATATCTTTTTTTATATTTTTAACTAAATGTTTTATATACTTATCTACGGTATCTTTATGTTTTTTATATACGTTTATTACTTGTTTCATCTATTTTACCTTTTTGCTTTATTTTTTCTAATATCAAAGTCCATTACCCCACATGTGCATTTTTTTTGCCATGACTAAGTCATAACCATCAACTATATCTATATCATTTGGTGCACGAAATTCAAATTCTTCAAGCATAGCTTTTAAAGCTTCAATATCCATAATGCCTTTTTTTTCCATAATTATAATGTTTGCTGTATTTGCGAGAGATAAATAAGAGAGCTTCAAAAGCATCTTTTGGTCTTGATGAGCAAAGAATACATCTTTTAAAAGCACAATGTCGTTAGATCTGGGAAGAGCACGAAAACTCTGCGAAAAATTCAAGTTTTCATCATTATAAAGAACTAAGTTAAACTCACCATCAACACCCTGCATCATCTCTTCAAAGATGTCGCTTATTTCATCTCTACATGTAGAGACCTGCAGATAGTGGTTGCCTGGAAGTGGGGTAAAGAGTTCTTTAAACTGTTTCAATATGCTAAATCATGAAGCTCTTTAAATAGATACGCTTCAACTATATCATCTATACTTCTCCCAGTATGTGCAACTAAAACCATCATATTTTTCTCCATAAATGGCCAAACATATTCATTGTCATTTATAACGACTGCACACTCGCTAAGGTTCTCAAATGCATTATTATCAATGTTGTGGTTCACCTCTACAAGCTCACCCTCTTCAATTAACAATTGAGCCCATATTTTTGCATCCTCTATCTTAGTAAGAGATGCCTCTTGAACATCATCGCTATCCATCGGAAGTAAAATATACATTACTTAATCTACTTTTGACAAATCTAGGGCTAAAGCATCATTATCCATAATGCCAATATTTTTATTTAAAACAGCAGAAGCTATGCTTTTTGCATCTTCTAGTGAATGCATTTTATATGTTCCGCACTGGTATAGATTTAGTTCTGGTATATCATCTTGAGTTTTTACATTTAAGACATCTTCCATAGAAGCCCTCCATGCATCTGCAACAACTTTTTCATCAGGAGCACCTAAAAGTGACATATAAAAACCTGTTCTACAACCCATAGGTGAGAGGTCAATAATCTCTACTTTATCGCTGTTTAAATGGTCTCTCATAAAGCCTGCAAATAGATGCTCTAGCGTGTGAATTCCTTCAGATGAAAGAATATCCTCATTTGGTTTTACAAATCTTAAATCAAAAACTGTAACATCGTCTCCACTTGGAGTCTTCATCCCCTTTGCTCGACGAACGGCAGGTGCTGGCATAATTGTGTGGTCAACTGTAAAACTATCTAATAATGGCATAATTGTTTCCTTGTTTTAATTGAATAATTGTATCGTTATTTTATCTTAAAAAGACAATATAACGACTAGACAAAAAAAATAATTATTTTGCAGTAATATTATTTGTTTTTTTATAATATTTTGCTAGAATTCCACAATAAAATTTCACTAGGAACTTAAGATGAAAAACATCTCCATAAAACTACAGGTTATACTACTTACAGTATTTTCCCTGCTATTACTAGCATTTATAACAACTTACATATCAAGCACAAAAAGTAAAGAAGCTTTAGTAAAAAATAGCTATTCTCAGCTTACAACAGCAAGAGATATGAAAAAAAATTTTATAGAATCATTTTTTAATGAAAGTACAAGCGACATAGAAGTGTTGTCACTATCACAAAATGTTGAGAGTCTAGTAAATGACCTTATGTTTGTACATAAAGAACTAAAAGTTCAGGGAACAGACAACTATCCTGTCACAAATGAGCTAGCAAAAGAAAAAACTGTTTCTCATGAGCTGTTTTTTCAAAACTATATGAAATCATATAAACTGGCTGATATATTTGTCATTTGTGCAAAGCATGGACATGTAATGTATACAGCTGCAAAAGAGTCCGACTATGGTGCTAATCTTACATCTGGCTCACTTAAAGATAGTGGTCTCGGAGAAGCGTATAGAAAAGCTCTTCAAAATAATCGTACAACTTTTATAGATATGAAGCCCTATGCTCCAAGTAACAATGAACCAGCTATGTTTATATCAACACCTGTCAAGATTGATGGAGAGGTTAAAGCAGTATTAATATTTCAAGTAGCCGATAAAGCTATTAACAATATCATACAACACAGAATTGGATATGGTGATTCTCAAGAGGATTATTTAGTTGGTTCAGATAAGCTTATGAGAAGTGATAGTTTCCTTGACACTAAAAATCACACACTTAAAGCTTCTTTTGCAAATCCATCAAAAGGTTCTGTGGATACTGAGGCATCAAATGAAGCTCTAAGTGGTAAATCTGACACAAAAATAGTCATTGACTATAATGGCAATCCTGTTCTATCTTCTTATTCTACTGTTAATGTTGGTGAAGACTTTAAATGGGCTATTCTTTCAGAGATTGATGAAGCAGAAGTTCTTATAGTTCCAAACAGTATTAGAAATACTATAGTTTTATGGTCAGTTGTTATCTTAATTATCATTATTATTTTATCAGTTATTTTAGTAAATAACAGCCTTATTAAGCCTATAAATAAATTCAAAGAAACTCTTTTAAGTATAGGTAATAATAAAAATCTTACTTTAACTGTAGATGAAAATGCACCGCTTGAACTTTCTCAAATGGCTAAAAGTTTCAATAATTTAATAAAAGAGCTTAAAGATTTGATAGAGACTACTAAACTAAGTTCATCTGAAAATGCTTCTATCTCTCATGAACTCTCTACTACTGCTATGGGTGTTGGAAAAAATGTAGAAGAATCTGTTATTGTTGTAGATAATGCAACTGCAAAAGCTAATGAAATTAAAAGTGAGATTACAATCTCTATCATTGATGCCCAAGAGAGTAAAAAAGACATCATTAAAGCAAATGCCAATCTTGGTGAAGCTCGTCAGGATGTTGTAACTCTTACATCTCAGATTCAGCATAGTGCTCAACTTGAGATTGAGTTAGCTGATAGAATGAATACTCTATCATCTGAAGCGAGTGCAGTAAAAGCTGTCCTTGAAGTTATCTCAGATATAGCAGATCAAACAAATCTTTTAGCACTTAATGCTGCTATTGAAGCTGCACGAGCCGGTGAACATGGACGTGGATTTGCTGTTGTTGCGGATGAAGTTAGAAAACTAGCAGAGAGAACACAAAGATCTCTAACAGAGATTAATGCAACTATAAATATAATCGTTCAATCTATTTCGGATGTCAGTGGTCAAATGACTAGTAATTCTGAAGAAATTCAAGCACTAGCTAACACTGCAACAGAAGTTGAAGCAAAAATAAACCTTACTGTTAAAATTGTAGATGATGCAGTTAATGCAAGTGATAAAACTGTTACAGATTTTGAGAAAACTGGAATAAATATTGAAGCTATTGTTATGCAAGTCACACAGATAAATGAAATATCTTCTCAAAATGCTCGCAATGTTGAAGAGATTGCAGCTGCGGCTGACCATCTAAACTCGATGACAGACGAACTTCACTCTAAACTTGAAACATTCCGTACCTAGAAAAATTGTCCTTATTGGTGCCTCTACAGGAGGTCCAGGACAAATAGAAAGGATTATTAAATCTTTACCGCAACTTAGTGATTTGACCATAATTATTGCTCAGCATATGATTGATATTTTTTTACCTAGCTTTGCAAAAAGGTTACAAAGCATTAGTGTCAATCCTGTTTACATGGCAACTGATGGCCTCAATATTGATGTAAATCATATATATATATCTAATGGTCTAACATCTATTGCTGAAAAAGGCTCGCAACTCTATTTTAATATACAATTATCCGATAAGCACCAATATAATCCAGACATCAATACTCTCTTTAGTTCTTTGGTTCCTTTTAGTAAAAATATAGAAATACTTAGTATTATTCTTACAGGAATTGGCGATGATGGAATAATTGGATGCAGATTATTATCTATAAATGGGGCAAGGTGTATTACTGAAAGTGAGAAGAGTGCTATTGTTGATGGTATGCCATTTAGAGCTAGACAAGATGTACCAAATATTGAAGTATCTGATATAAATGAAATTATAAACAGTATAAAGGAGTTTTGCAGCTAATGTTTGGACTTTTTAATAAAAACAAAATAGCAGAGGAAGTAAAAAAGGTATTTATAGCTGAGGACTACAAAGATATTTTACCAGTCGCAGAATATTTTAAAAATGAGACAGGTGTAACATTTGAGAGGCAGACCAGTATACTTCAAAGCAAAGTAACTACCTTTTGTAAACAAAGAGAAATATATTCATTTATAGAACTTTTAAATACTATAGAACATAATAAAAATATAAAACAAGAGCTGATTGACTATCTGACAACCAATGAAACATATTTCTACAGAGAGTTTAAACAAATTTCAGAACTTGTTGACTTAGTTAAAAAAGAAAACAATAAAGTAAATATTTTATGTGCGCCATCTTCCACAGGAGAGGAATCTTACTCTATTGCAATTGCTCTACTCGAAGCAGGAATTCCATCTTATGATTTTCACATTACAGGTATTGATATTAACTCAGATGCTTTGAATAAAGCAAATATAGCTATCTATAGAGAAAGAAACGTAAGAAATCTATCATCAGATATTATTGAAAAATATTTCATAAAAAATGGTAGCGAATATATTTTAAACGATAATTTAAAACATCTTGTCAACTTTAAACTTGTAAATGTGTTTGATTCTTCTTTTAAACAAATTGGTAAATTTGACTTTGTGTTTTCAAGAAATATGCTTATCTATTTTGATAGTAAAACAAGATTAAAGGCTAAAGAAATTTTAGAGAGTATGAGAAAAGATAATAAATATAATGTATTTTTTGGACATGCGGATTTGTTTTAATAAAACTTGGAATTATTAAATAAGGCTTTAGATTTTATGTAGATTGTGCCTGAGGAGCAAAAAAGGCTAGACTATAAGTCTGCCATTTGCTCATCTGGTGCAAGATGTGTGAAAGCTAAAAAGTTTTTAAACTCTAGCTTCTTCACGACGATTTAGATACTCCCAGTTAGCGTCTACGCGCTCTTGCCACTCTTTTATTAAGTATTTGTATTCATCTTTAAATAGATGCTTAAAACGACCTTGTGCTGCTAAATACTCTTCAACAGGAACAACGTTTTTAGGTCTGTATGTAATATTCCACTCTTTACCATCAATAATTTCATAAAGTGGAAATACTAATGAATCTGTCGCTAAATCAGTTATCGCCATAGTGTCTTTTGGATCAAATCTCCACTCAGTTGTACAACAAGAAACTGCATTGATAAATGTTGCACCCTCTGTTGAAAAACCTCTTTGGATTTTTTTAACCATATCTTTCCATTTGTTTGGAGAAACTTGTGCTGCATATGGAATATGATGAGCAGCCATAATGCCCATAATATCTTTTTTATTTTTTGTCTCACCATAAGAGATTGAACCAGCAGGTGATGTTGTAGCACTTGAACCAATAGGTGTAGAGCTTGAACGCTGTCCACCAGTATTTGCATATACTTCATTATCTAAAGTAACATACATCATATTGTGGTTTCTTTCCATACAACCCGATAACCACTGTAAACCAATATCATAAGTTGCACCGTCACCACCAAAAGCAACGAACTTAGGGTTGCGATCTGGTTGCTTTAAACGACCTTTAGTTTTAAGTGCTTGGTACATTGACTCAGCGCCAGCAACTGCAGTTGAACTATTTTCAAAACCGATATGAATCCAAGAAGCATCCCATGAAGTGTATGGATAAACAGCTGTACAAACTTCAAGACAACCAGTTGATGCAGAAAGTACTAAATCATCATTTGTTGCATTTAAAACTTCACGAACAATAATAGAGTGAGCACAACCAGGACATAGAAGATTTGCACCCTCAAAACGGTCAGCTGAAGTTGAGAACTCTTTTAGGTTTTTAATTTTTTTTATTTCGCTCATAATAACTTCCTATAAATATGCTAGTTTCGGTCCACGAACACCGATAAACTGTTGTAATTGTGTAGTTATTTTACCAGCATCAGCATTTGCTTGAAGCTCGTTAAAAAGATCTACTAGATGTGCCTTAGTTAAGTCACGACCACCAAGACCATAAATATAACCAGAAAGTAATACTTTTGAATCAGTATTAAACAATGAGCCTGCAACTTCGTTAAACATAGCTCCTGCTGCACCACCTGGAGAAGAACGATCTAAAATGCCAACCGCTTTAATATCTTTAAGTGCGTCTGCAACTGCCATAAATGGGAATGGGCGAACAACACGAAGACCAACAACACCAGCTTTAATACCTTTAGCTCTCATCTCTTCCGCAACTTCTCTAGCTGTTTCAACAGAAGTACCAAGACAAAGTACTGCTACATCTGCATCATCCATACCATAACACTCAACTGGATTATATTTACGACCAGTTAATTTTTCAAATTCAGCAAAAGCTTCATCTAATTTTGGAGGAACACTTAACATTAGGTCTCTATGTTGACGAGCTTTATGCTCATAATGCCAATCTTCTTCAGTTTGAACACCGTGAGTTGCAGGATGTTCAAAGTCTAACATGTCATTCATCGGCTTATACTCACCAACAAAATTATATGCTACATCATCACTTAAAGTTTTAACACCTTGAGCTGTATGAGAAGTCATAAATCCATCTTGATTAACAATAGCTGGAAGTCTAACATCGTGATCTTCAGAAACTTTAAAAGCAATAAGGTTTAAATCATAAACATCTTGTGGGCAAAATGCATCAAGTTGTATCCAACCACTATCACGACATAAATACATATCAGAGTGATCACCATTAACATTTAATGGAGATGCTAAAGTACGATTTACAAGATTTAAAACAATTGGTAAACGCATACCAGATGCTTGGTAAAGAGTCTCTACCATTAATGCTAAACCTTGAGAAGATGTAGCAGTAGCAACACGACCACCAGCAGCAGCAGCACCAATACATGCGCTCATTGCAGCATGCTCAGACTCTACCATTACATATTCACCCTCAACGTAATTGTCAGATTTAAACTTTGCATAACCTTCAACTATTGGAGTTGATGGCGTAATAGGGTAAGCGGCAACAACATCAACTTGAACTTGTCTCATTGCTTGTGCTGCTGCGAAGTTACCATCCCATACTTCAGTCTCATTTAATTCCATTTTATCAAATGCCATTTATGCTTTCTCCTCTTCTTTTTTAGGCCATGAAGCTAGTTCTGCCTCTTCTTCTGCTTGCTCAGGGAACATCAAAAGCGACTTAGGGTTTGTAGGACAAACCTCAACACATATTCCACACCCTTTACAGTGATCCATATCGATACCAATCATTTTTTTGTCTCTAGAAATAATAGACATATCTGGACAAAAAATCCAACAAAATTGACAATCAATACAAAAGTCTTTGTTAAATACAGGTTTTTGTAATCTCCAGTCAGAAACATTTGCTCTAAAAGAGTTGTTTTCTGAATAAGCACGATCATCTTGGCTTGTTCCAGCAATGTCATCTATCTTACCATCAAAACTACGAAGTATAGCTCCAATTTCAAGTTCATTCCATCCTTTGTGTTCCATCATCTACTCCTTATTTCACTTCATCATAAGCGCGTTGAATTGCAAGCATATTCGCGTCAATAATTTTTTGTGGTAATTTTTTAAGAACTCTTTTCATACTCTCTTTAAAAAATTCTATTTCAAACATTCCAGAAACTTTCATAAATGCGCCAAGCATCGGTGTATTTGGAATTGGACGACCAATAGTTTCGTTTGCAATTGTTATACAATCAACAGTATGGACTTCTTTGCCAGCAAGTTTTGGTTGTTTTGCAACTAACTCTTCAACTGTTAAATGTGTAGTAACTATATATTTTGTATTTTCTTTTCCATTTAGTGTTATATCACCAGTCAGGGCCAATGCAGGATCAATTACAAAAACATAATCAGGCTTCATATACTTTTCATGATTCATTACAACTTTATCTGAAACGCGATTGTAAGCTGTCATTGACGCTCCACGTTTTGCTGATCCATAAAATGCAAATGCTTGCACATGCTTTCCTGTTGCAGAAACAACATCCGCCAAACCTTTAGCTCCTGTTACAGCTCCTTGACCAGCACGACTATGCCATCTAATTTCTAGCATATAATCTCCTTCTATTTATTATAAGAACAATTAGTTCTAATTTACTTCTTATTCTAGGCAAGTTGCTCTTAAAAATAGCTTGAAGTTATACACTTTATAATTAACTTAATAAAGTGTGTTATTTTTTCCTATTTTGAAGATAGTTAACTGCTTCAAGGGCATCATTAAATATAACATTTGTATGCTCTTTCAAACTGTTTAGCTCTCCATATCCGCATAATAGACCTATAGAATTTACTTTCGCATTTTTGGCCGAAATTAAATCTAATTTAGTGTCTCCAATCATCCATATCTCTTTATTATTAGTATCTAATTTCTCCAAAGCTTTTAGTATAGGTTCTTCATGCGGCTTAGGGTTCTCAACATCTTCTCTGCCAATTAAAACTTCAAAATATTCCATCAATTCAAAGTGCTCCATCAGAATTCTTGAGTATTCACCAGTTTTGGTTGTTACAATTCCTAAAATCGCAAATTCACTCGCTTTAATTACAGCCTCTCTGGCATTTACTAAAAGCTCTGTCCTAAGTGTTGAAATCTCACGATAGTACTCTTTATATGTTGCTACGTAATCCCAAACCACATCTCTGTGAACACCTAACTCTTCATACATTACATCAAGCGGATAGCCGATAAGTGCTTTAATCTCTTCATCTTTTGGATTTGGATATTTATGAACATTAAAAGAGTGGTGAAAAGTCTCCAATATCGCATCTGTGGAATCAATAAGTGTTCCATCTAAATCAAATAGTATAATCATAGTCTAATCTTTCTCCCAATTTATATAGTCATGCCAAATTCCGCTAGGGCTTGGAGTAACGTTTTTAATATTTTTATTTATTGCTGTAATTGAGTTTGGAATATACAAAAAGAGATATGGATTTTCATCTGTTATTGTTTTAAACATCTCTTTCCACATTACCGACAACTTATCTCTGTCTATAATACTTTGAGATTTTTCTATCATTTCATCTATCTTTTGATTGGAATATCCTACCAGGTTGAAGCCACCTTTTTTATCGCTGTCACTGTGCCAAAACATGTATGGGTCTGGAGTAGGTGAGAGTCCCCAACCAAGAAGAACAGTATCAAATTCATGAGGGAAAACAACCATATTTAAAAATGCCTGCCACTCCATGACTCTTAAGTTCACAATAATACCGGCGCTTTTAAGCTGATGCTGAATTATCTGTGCGGCATAAGGTCTTATAGCACTTGAATTTGATGTAACAATCTCGAAAGTAAATGGATTGTTCTCATCATATCCAGCCTCACTCAAAAGCTGCTTGGCTTTTTTTATATTTTGTGTTGGAGCTTTTACATCTTTGTTGAAAGCTTTAGTCGCAGGGAGAAAAGGACCAGTACAGACTTTGGCATGATTAAAAAATAAAATTTCTACTATCTCGTCTCTGTCGATAGATATGGAAATTGCCTCCCGTACTTTTGGATTTTTAAACTTTTCAACTCTTAAATTAAAACCAAGGTAAGTGTATGATCTGGAAATCTGCTCATATGTATTGAAATTATTAAAAAAATCTTTACTTAACTGTCTTTCAAACTGCATCGGTTCAATACTTCCAACATCTAAAGCGGATGATTTCAACATTAAAAAGCGTGTCATTGGGTCGGCTATCACATGAAAAGATATTTTGTCTATTTTTGCACGGCCTTCGAAATAATCATCAAATGCAGTTAGTATAATATTTTTTGAGTGTTCTAATTGATAGAGTTTATACGCACCTGTACCTATTGGATTTGTGTTAAAAGATGAGTTCATAAGATTCTCTTCATCTCTTAAAACATGCTCTGGTAATATTCCCATCATCCAAGTTTCTAATGCCTTAAAATATGGCTCTTTATACCTTACTCTTACCGTCAGCTCATCAAGTACTTCAACACTCTTTACAAATCTGAAATTTGCACTGTATGGTGAGCTTATTTTTGATGAGACAAGCACATCATAAGTGAAAACAACATCTTTTGCAGTGAAAATCTCCCCATCATGCCACTTAACATTCTTATGAAGCTTGAATATAAGGGTTGTATTGTCCTCGTAGTAAAACTCTTTTGCCAAATCACCTATAATTGTGGATGAATCTTTGTCGTATTTTATAAGCCCATTAAATAAAAAACCTGTTATCTCTGATGAGCTTGAGTCTGTTGCCAAGATAGGGTTCAATCGTGCCGGATTTGTTGAAGTTGCAAGGTTGAGTGTTGATGAAAAAAGGTTTATGGATAAAAGTAGCAGTATTATGTAGTGCAAAATTACTCTTTTTTTAAAGAGATTATACCAAAGTTACTTAGAGTTGTTAGTTAATGAAAAGTTTAGGGAGGAGCTTTAACAGCGCCAAAAGCGCTGATAAAAAGTTTTTGTAACGATTAACGCTTAGAGAACTGACGAGAACGACGAGCTTTACGCTTACCTGGCTTCTTACGTTCAACAACACGTGAATCACGAGTCATCATGCCTTCTGGCTTAAGAATCGCTTTTAATGCTGGATCAAATGCAACTAATGCACGAGAAATACCGTGGCGAAGTGCATCTGCTTGACCACCAAAACCACCACCCATTGTGCTAGCTACGATATCAACTGATGTATTTTGTTTTGTTAAAGCAAGTGGCTGCTTAACACGAAGTTTCTTAGCTTCTAATCCACCTAACCATGCGTCTAAAGAAAGACCATTGATTGTGATATTACCTGAACCTGGTGTTAACCATACTTTTGCTATTGAAGCTTTACGACGACCTGTTGCGTATATTTTTGCCATATGTCAATCCTTACTTAGCAAGTTGTGCAGTGTGAGGATGCTCAGCATCTGCATAAATTTTTAATTTTTTAATCATCTTAGCACCAAGCTTAGTTTTAGGAAGCATACCGCGAACAGCTAGTTTGTAAAGCTTTTCAGGGTTTTTTGCTAAAAGCTCAGTCATTTTAACACTCTTAGTGCTACCGAAGTAACCTGAGTGAGAAAAATACTCTTTATTAGCTATTTTACCTAGACCGTTAAATTTTGCTTTAGAAGCATTTACGATAACAACGAAGTCACCACAGTCAATGTTTGGAGTCCAACATACTTTGTTCTTACCACGAAGTATAGTAGCTACTTCAGTGATCATACGACCAAAAGTCTTACCCTCAGCGTCAATCAAAACCCATTTTTGATCAATTTGTTCAGAAGTTGCAATTTTTGTAAATTTCATTCTTGAACCTTTATCTTGAGATTTTAACAAAACAGTCAATAGGACTGCTTGTTTTAGTGGCGAAAGTATAACCGTATAAACTTACAAGAAGCTTAATTTTTGGTTTATTTAAGGTTGCATTATTTCTTAGTCAGATAGACCCTGAATCTATTTCAGGGCTACGGAGGTGTCGTCATTCCAAACTTTATTTGGAATCTTATATTTTATAAACTGATTAATACTTATAAATAACGCTCATATATCCAGATATGACATTATCAAACTGATACGATACACTACTCTTTGTATTTTCAGTATTTAAGCTCATATATCTTGCTCCTATATCTATATCAATATCTTTGCTCACATGTATATTTGTTCCTACATCTATGCCGTAATATACATCAGTAGCTGTTCTTGAAAAATTTTCTCCATCTCCTGTAAACTCTATGCTTGCAAGACCAAGATTTAAGCCAATAAACAAGTCAAGCGCCTTTGATGCCTCAAACATATACTGACCTTCTACCCCGAATGTTGCTAAACTATCAAAAGTGTCATCTGTATCAGCATAGTATGCAGCACTAACAAATATTCTGTAATCATCTGACCTTGCACCTAGCTTTAATCCTATATGCCCAAAGTTGTAATCGTTGTTTAGTGAAGTTACACCATCACTCATTTTATTATTTAAAACACTATAGCCAGCTTCAATAGCGACTAGAGAAGTTTCACTGTCAAAACTAAAGTCTGAGTCACCAGCAACTAAAGATGTACTTATAATAGCACTCGCTAAAACAATTTTTTTTATATTATTTATCATATGATTATGCATCCTTTTTAAAATTCATCTGCAACTAAAATATTTACAATTTCAATTGTGCCAGCAGCAGGTGTTGCCCCAATATCTGTTACATTAACATCTGCATATGCTACATTATTACTTAAGTTATTATCTGAAGAGATTACACTGTTTACTTGTAAATTATCACTTGTTTTTACACTGTATGCAAAGTTAGCGTGTCTATACCACTCTGGTGATTCTTTTATCTTAATAGGAATTCTATATGTCGCTCCAACAACTCCAGCTGAAGTATTTACTACATCTGCTTCCAATCCTGATGCTCGCAATGTGATTTTTTTAGCTTCACCGACTCTTACATATTTAGCAGTAGGCAAATCATACCCTACAAGATTTACCCACAACATAACACTTTTACCAGTTAAGAAATAATCATATGTTACCTTAATAGCCATTGTTCCAGTATCGTCCATTATATAGTTGCCATCTTTTGGTTCAACTATTGCTATTGCTTCACCGCCTTCAGGGTCTTGACGATGGTTATTTCCAACTGCAAAACCTAAGCTTGACGTATCATTACCATCATAATTCTCTATTAAATCAAGTATGCTATCTGTATTTGTATTGATACTCCACTTTCCAGACGCTTCATATGTAAAACCGTCACCAAAAAGCACTAAGCTATCCGTTGCTTGATTAACATTAGCAAAGACATTATTTGGAGCCGTAAAAGTATTGGCTGTTCCATCAATATCACCACCATCTACTGTGTCGAAATACAAGTTGTTATTAGCGCCGACACCACTTAGGTTCGAATCAACTGCATACCCTGCTATCATCCCCATTGATACTGATGGATTGGAATTGACTACATTGTTATATCTATCAGTTACTCTTAGTATCCAGTTTTCAGTAAAGCTTGCGGTTGAGCCATCATTTGTTTCTGTGCTTGCATAAGAGAGGCTAATCGCACTTGGTGGACCAGATACAACAATGACATTAAATACTTTTGATAAATTTTGCTCATTGTTATTCACATCTAAAAATGTAGCACTTACCTCAATAGGTATAACACCAGAAATAATATTAGAATTTACATTTATGGTTATATTGTTCTTAGTAAAATCCAATGTTGTTGACGTAGTATTTGTTTCATTACCATCAGTGTTAGATAGAGTTCCAAGATTTGGATTTAAGATGGTAGTTGTAAAAGTCGTTACATTAGCATCTGGAACCAACGCACCATCAGAATCTTTAATAAAAAATGACATCAACTTACTTGTTTCAAGTCCCATTGTAATATTATTATCTGATAGACTGCTATACAATATGTAATTTGTTGCTACTTGATTAGAATCAGGATTAATTGTGAATGTAAATGCTTTTTTATTTGTTGGATTTGTTTCATGATAAAAATTAAATACAATATCCGAAGTATTATTATCTAATTGAGCTGGAGCTGTATAAGTAAATGTAGCTTTTCCATTTACAATCGATACATTCAAATCAGAGAAACTACCTATATCTCTATTTTCCTTTATGTCATCAGGAAATTGAACCTTAACATTTCCATCTGAATATGGGTTATTACTTCCATCCACAACATTCATCTCTATACTGATAAGTTGGCTGTTCTGTGTGATTTCTTTTGTTTCTTCAACTAAATATACATCAATTACTGATGGCTCATAGTTAACAGTTAAAGTAGCGTTTACATCGCTGTTGTATGAAAATATAAAGTTTAAAGAAGGGATTGACTTCAATGGATTTGGAGCAATAAAATTAAATATAGCTTCACCATTTACTATAGCAACCTCACTCTGTGTAAATTGTCCACCTGAAACATTCCCATCAACAATCTCAGAAGGATAACTAATGCTGATTGTGCCATCGTTAAAAACATTACCGTTATCATTAAATGCCAATACTTTAACACTTACATTTTCTGAACTTTCTGAAACAGTTATCTCAGATTTTTCTAAACGAATTTTTGGCACTTGAGTTAACAACGGACTTACAGTAATTACTGCATTCACGTCCTTTGAGGTATTGTTTTGCATTTTAAAAGTTAAAGTAGATGTATTTAGATCCGTCAAATTAACTGGTGCTGTATATGTGAATGCAACATGCCCGTTTACATCTGTAATACCACTGAAAGAATTCATAGTGCCCACAGCACCGTCAAAATAGTCTAGTAAAATACTTTCATTTGCTGCTGGTCTACTATCGTTATCTTCCAGGTATAGGTCAAACACTTCAACTTGGCTACTAGCTGTTATGGTTCTGTTAGCATCTACTAGTGTAAGGTTGTATGCACTGTAGTCTGTTGTTGTAATTGTTGTATTTACCAATAAATTAGTAGTTGCTATTTTAGAAGAGTCATTCTCCATTCTAAATGTAAGAGCATATGTAGTTGCATGTACTACATTTTCTATTGATGTATAGTTAAATGCTGCATGTCCATTTGCATCTGTCGTTCCACTGAAACTACTCATTGTTCCTTTACTTCCATCGAAGTAATCTAATGTAATAACTTCACCTGCAGCTGGTTTACTTATTCCAGTTGAGTTGTCATCTAAGTATACATCTATAACTTTTGATTGGAAGCCTTCTGTAATATTTGCATCTGATGGTACTGATGTAAGTGTATAGCTTGAATAATCTTTTGTTGGAACTGTTGTGTTTACTAATAGATTAGTAGTTGCTATTCTAGAAGAGTCATTCTCCATTCTAAATGTAAGAGCATATGTAGTTGCATGTACTACATTTTCTATTGATGTATAGTTAAACACTACATGTCCATTTGCATCAGTTGTCCCTTCAAAAGCATTCATTGAACCGCTGTCTCCATCGAAGAAATCAACCATAATTACTTCACCTACAGCTGGCTTACTTATTCCAGTTGAGTTGTCATCCAAATATACATCTATTACTTTTGATTGTAAGCCTTCTGTAATATTTGCATCTGATGGTACTGATGTAAGTGTATAACTTGAATAATCTTTTGGTACTGTAAACACAACTCTAAAAGTAGTATTTACATCAGTAGAAGTCGAACTATAAAATAAAAAATCTGCGCCTGTATGATCTTGACTTCTCAAGTATGCTATATTGCTTGGTGGAGTATATGTAAAGCTTGCTTTTCCTCCACTAATACCAACACCATTAGCTGGAGACATTTGTCCCAGATAAGTCACCGGTACACCTGAAACATATGGATAACCAACAAGTATAGCCCCTTCTGTATTTCCTGTACCAGCAGTGTTAAATGCAGCAATATCAATGCCTACCACTCCATCTGCTCCATTATCTTCTGTTACAGCAACACTTACCAATCCACTAGCAGTATCAACTATAGTGTATTGATCTGTGCTAATAGAAGCAGAAAGGTATCTAGGCTCAGTTGTTGCATTCACATCAATAGGTGGAAGAGTAGTATTAATATCAGGCGGAATAGTAGTATTCCCATCCACTGAAGTATTAATATCTACTGAAGAAGCACTTGGTGCATCACTATTGTCACTCTGACAACCAGTAAATGAAACAAGCAATAGTAAACTAAGTAGTAGCGATTTATATATATTCATTTGTAATCCCTTTATGATTTCACATTTTTTTTACAATAAAGAACAATATAATACATTAATAATTGTAAGATATAAATTAAATAGATAATTATGCACTGAAAAGGAACTAGCTGACTTTTTTAGTAACAATATGTAACTAAAACTAGCTTAAACTACAACTAACTTTACTTCATTTTTAAGCAAATAACATATATATCCATTTACCTCTTCGCCTGTTATCTCTTTAATGGCTTTGACATAGTAGCGAACTTGTTTTAAGTGGTGCTCACTGTAAGAGATAGAACTCTTATAATCTATAACATTCCAGCTGTCAAACAGGCTCTCTGTATTTGTGTCACTTTTTACCAGTAGATCAATATATCTTAGGTTGTTTTTATATCTGATAGCTTGTTCTTTGTAACACTCACCGCTGGAGAGTCTCTTAAATTTCTCATTTTTCAAAAGCATTTTTACACGGTTTTGTATATCTTCAATCTCTTGTTCATCTAAAGAGTGTCCGTATTTGTTGAGCATCATATCTTTGGCATTTATAATATTTTGCTCTTTGAAATCTCCAAGCATCTCCAACATGTAGTGAAGAGCCAAACCAAAGTTTATAGACTTTAAGTCCTCCTCTTTCTCATCTTCAAGTTTTAAAATATCGCTTTGAGTTCCATAATAAAGATTTTTATAACTAAGATCTTTAAACTCTATTTGAGAAGCAGAGAAATTAGTGTTGCTTTCACATTTAAGAGTTCCGCTCTTCTTACATGTAAGGTCTAAAATCTCAAATATCGAGCCTTTTGATTTCATTATTACAAAAAGATTGTCTCGAGCTCTTGTAAATGCAACATAAAGAGCATTTAAACTATCCTCACGGACCAAACTCTTCTCTTTTAAGAGTGCATTTGCATACTTGGTGTCTATCGCGTCGCGACCCTTTATCCGGAGGTAAATATTTTTTAAAGTTATCCCCTCATACTCGTAGATTATGGTGTCTCTCTCTGGCGGAGCTTTTTTTAATCTGTCCATAACTATGACATGCTCATACTCTAAACCTTTTGATTTATGAACCGTTAGGACTCTTACCCCGTTAAGCTCTGAAGCTGCAGCACTTGTATCTAAACGTTCATACTCAAAAAGAAGAGCTTCAATATCACTGTATTTTGAGATGGCGTTTAAAAACCTGATAAGATTAAAATCATCGCTGAAAAGTTCATACTTCTCAATAACCTCTTTAACTACATGTAGAATCTTAACCTCATTCAAATCAACTCTTTTGATACCCCCGACCTCTTGTCTCACAAGAGCAAAAAAGTTGTACATGTAGATATCTTCTCCAAAATAGAGATACTTCAAATACTCCAAAATCGCTTTCACGCTTCTTTGGTTTATTAGCTTTGTAGTTGTTTCTGTTACAACCTCTATATTTTGAGCATTTAAAGACTGTTTAACCTCGCCGCCGTCACCGTTTGTGGCACATAAAATTGCTATTTCATTTATGTTTGCGCCATTACTAAGAAGTCTTTGAACCTGAGTTGTGACCTCCTGCAAAAGTTCGTCATTTTGGACAACTTCTACATAACCGCCGTTTGCTTCTGGCCTAACCAACTGGGAAGAGTAGTTTTTTATCTTATCAATAAAAGCACTATTTACAAACTCAATAACCTCTTTTTGTGAGCGGTAGTTCGTCAGCAGTTTTTCTACATGTGTGTTGTTTTCCTCTTGAACAGTCCCAAACAGAGATGAAACACCGCCGCGAAATCTGTAAATAGACTGCTTTACATCTCCGACAAAAAAGAAACTCCCGTTTTCAAAAATCCCGTTTCCTGATGTAATCTCATTAATCAGCGGTTTCATAATCTCATACTGCAATATGCTTGTGTCTTGGAACTCATCCAGCAACATATGCTCTATTTGTGAGTCAAGCCTAAAGTATAAAAACTCACTGTCGTCAATCAGGTTTAAAATCTCATAAACCAAATATGTAACATCAGAAAAACTAAGTTCGCTGTCATCCATGTAGAGAGCTTTTTTGCTCTTTGCGTAGATGTCAACCAGCTCTTTTATACCAAAGAAGAAGTTCTGCTCTTTTGCACGGTTTTGATTTTTTATAGCCTCTTGAATTTTGAGTAGCAAATCATCCATTACAGGGGTGAAACACTTTTTAAAAGTGCTGTAATCAAGGGACTCTCTTGCTATCCAAGCCTTTTGGCTGAGTTCATAAAAGTTTTCTGCCTCTACTGATTTTATAGCGGTTTTCGAAGCTGCTTCGCAAGACTCAACGAGTGCTCTTAGCTCTGACATGTAAAGCATAGCCTCCTCTTCGAACTGCAAATAATTCTGCTTTGAAAACTCCATATCTTTAAGCTCAGAAAACTTCACATAAAACTCATCCAAAAGCGTAAAGATATCTGTAAGTCGTTTTTTTGAAGAGAGCGAGAGAGTTATCAGAGTCTCTTTTTTACCTGCAACTGTCACCTCTTTTAAAAATCGTGAAAGAAGTTTAAGTTCGTGCTGAGATGCAAAAGTAGAGAAGTCAGGCATCAAAGAGGCATACAGAGAAAACTTTCTAAGTATCTGCGTGAAAAAGCTGTCAATCGTCATAATTTTTGTATGTGAGTTTAAAAACTCATTTAAAATTCTTTGACGGTTCTCAAGCAGGAACTCGCGCGGCAACTCTGTGACTTTAACTATCTCATCAAGCTCCCCACGATTCTCAAGCTCTTCGAGAGTTGAGACAACTCTCTCCTGCATCTCACTGGCAGCCTTGTTTGTAAAGGTAAGTGCCAATATCTTAGACGGTTGTGCCCCCTGAAACAGCAGACTAAGGTAACGGACAACGAGCATAAAAGTCTTACCGCTTCCCGCACTTGCTTCGTAAGCTAGATTATTTATAAATGCCATTACTTATCCAACAATTCATTTAATTCTTGCTCCCAACAAAACATGAGCAAAGCACTATTTACCGTGCTGGCGATTTTTGTTTGCGAATAGTTTATTTTAGATTTTATATCTATAATAAAGGCTTTGTATTCTTTTGTTGTATTTATATTTGTTGGTTTATTCATTTTCTATTTTACCTTTTTATACTTACTTGCAAATCTCTAAGAGTAAAGATTTTGTTTTTTATATTAGCTGAAGCTCTTTGCTTATATCTTTGATGAGTTTTGAAAATGGCTGTTTTGATAAATCCTCATTTTCATCAATAAGATTAAAAATATCTTTTTTGATTTGCTGGAACGGTATGCCTGTTAAATCTTGCAACTCTCTGAGTCTGCTCTCTGGATAAAGTTCTGCATTTTGAATCATTTTAAAAACTATATCTTTGTGTACTTTGTAGCGTTCATTGAGTTTGAAAATTTCTATGTATTTATCGTACTGATTTGTATAGTTTTCTTTGAGTGGTATATCAATATTCTTCTCTTTCTCTTCTTTTGATGTAATATGTAAATTTTTGCAATTTTTATTTAAAAAGAGTTTGAATTTTACTTTTTCGTGAAAATCGAAATTTGCATCATTTGGTGCGATACAAGTTTCATTTTGAAATATTCCTACCTTTGCATCTTGCTCAAAAGTATTTAGTTCCCCTTTCACTTTTTTTGAATTACAAGTTGGACAAGATGGAATAAGATTATAAAAACTAAGTGCCAAATACGGATAAGTAGCTTTATCAAAAAATGGTCAAGTTGAAAAGTTGAAACTTCTTTTTTTGCATCAAAATTTGTAATAAAATCTTTGTTACAATAAAAGCAAGTTCTAAAATTAAAATTTTTTGTGAGAAATGGGGTTATCTTTTTACTTTGATTATTCCCTTCATATTTAAATTTTTCTTTTATTTTATCTTTTGCTCCATAAATCAATATTTCTTTTTTTTCTTTTGCTCTAGGATTTTTAATTTTCTTGATAAGCATTGATTGTTCGATAATCTTCAATTCAATTTTATTTATTAAACATTTTAAATTATCTGCTTTAGCCAATATAATATCTTTAAAATCTATATTTAAAAAAATAATGTTGAATGGATATTCTTTTTTTAACTCATCAAAGCTACTGCTATCAAATAAATTGTAATATTCATTTTCTAAGTCAAATTTTTCATCTTGTAAATAATTTGAATAATCAAGCTTTATCATCTAAACTCTCTCGTAACTTTTCAAGTCTTTTTATTTCTTTGTCTAAAAACTCTTTTTTGCCATGAAATAAAATTTCCAGTTCATCCAAATAATTTTTCATAATAGTTTTTAAAAATGGCTCACCGATGATTCTTTGGATATTTTCAAAGTCTTTTTTATTTTCATTATATTTTTTTAAATAAGTTTTTTGAGGATTTTTGCTTTTTTTAACTTTGTCATAAAATTCTTTAATCTCATTAATTTTCTCTTTCGCAAACTCACCCATAAGCCCATCTTTCATAAAAAAACCGTCAGAAAGCAGAGTGTGGATATTTGCTCCGAAAGGATTAAGTTCAATATACTTACTTACATTTATACAATTTCCATTTTCTAATCCATTTATCTTTAATTTTGGATATTTTTTCTTTGTTTCATCATCAAACTTATCTAAAAATATCACATTTTCTTTTGGTAGGTCTGAGAGAATGAATGGAGAGTGAGAGGCTATTATAATATGTAGATTTTCTACTAATTCATTTTCTTGAATAAAATCAAGTATGATTTTTAAAATTCGTTTTTGCCAATTTGGATGAAGATACAACTCTATTTCATCAAAAAGTACTATATTACTTTTGCTTTTAAATTGGGATAGCATAAAGTCTATTCTTTCCAAATAAAATAAAATTGTTTTTTCTCCTGCACTTAATTTGATAGTTTTATTCTCTTCTGTTTGAAAAGTTAATTGAAACTCTTCTGCTAAATTTGCAGATGAAACCAAAGTAAAAAATGTTTTATAATCATCACTTTCAATAATTAAATTATTATCTATTTTTATTAAAAAATTTATTATTTTATCAATTTTATCAGGTACACTTTCATCTATTGCTCTTGATAGGTCACCATCGGGTGTGTTAGAAATTTTTATTTCTTCAAGCTTTTTTTCTGTATAGTCAATTTTAATACTATATGGCTGTTTTATTTTAAAAACTTCAAAAAATAGCTTTTTGTACTTATCATCAACTAATAAATTACCTATTGCATAAGTTTGAAAAAAGTTAAATTGTGAAAGTTTGAATCCTGAAAAAGTTGGATACAAACTATTTTCTTTATATAAATTAAAATCATTTTTTCTATAAATACCATAATACTTTATAGGGTCTTCTGGACTTGGTGAATCATTTTCAATAATTCCTTCTCTTTCTAAATGAGATATATTTAAATAATATACATCAAAATGATGCTTTAAATTTACTTTTGGATTATGTTCATTTGTACCCTCCTTACTATGCACAAAAGAAATATGTTTCTCAATATGTATGTCTGGATTTATCACATTTATATTGCCTGAATAACAAATGTTATCTATTCCGTTATTTAAGACATAAAAAAAGTTCAGTTCATCCACAAAATATGAGACAGTTAATATTTTTGAGATTATTTCAAATAAACTACTTTTGCCACTCCCATTCTCCCCAACAATAGCAGTAATATTGATATTATCAGGAAAAATACTCACATAGTCTTTGCTTTTATCATCAATAGTTAAATTTTCGCCATCAAACTTACACTCAAACCTAGGCGAAAAATTAAACCCTTGATGATGTATATTTTTATAATCTTCAACCCATAAATAAACTAACTCCATCCTGTCCCCTTATTTCTCAAAATCACAAAAACATCCCAAACGGTAAAGCTACCAAATCATCCCCAAACTCTACAACCATTTCGCCATTGTAAAAGACCACGCCTAAGCACTTTTGCTCACATCTGCTTTGAAAGTCGATGATGTGTTTAAAGTCATCTTTTTTGACACTGCTGCTTTGTTTTACCTCTATGGCGAGTATCTCATTGTCCACTTCGACTATAAAATCTATCTCTTTTTTGTCGTTTGTTCTGTAGTGGTAGAGTGTGCCGCTTTTTTGCATGTAAGAGAGGTGTTTTTGGAGTTCGCAAAAAATGTAGGTCTCAAAAACTTGTCCGCTGTAAGGTGAGCTAAGGAGTTTCTCTTTGGAATCGATTCGAAGCAGTGAGCAAAGTACTCCCGTGTCGTTGAAAAACACCTTAGGCGACTTTGTAAATTGTTTGCCGATGTTCGCAAAATAGGGCTTCAGAAGTGAGGCTTGGTAGATGCGGTTTATGATAGAGAGGTAGTTGTCCGTTGTGACATCTTTTATGCCTATGTCGTTGCTTAGGCTTGACTTGTTTAGGAGTGTGCCGCTTCTTGAAGCAAGAACATTGACAAACTTGATAAAGCTGTCAATATCCCGTATATCCGCCAAATCTCTTGCATCTCTCTCTATGTAGGTTGCGATGTAAGACTTAAACCATAAGTCTCTTGGCATCCCCTCAAGCGTTAAGATTTCAGGATACCCGCCGTCAATAATATGTTTGATAGTCTCCTCGCTATACTCTTTTTTGGCAAGTTTGAACTCTCTTTTGAGAAGCTTTTCTATCACATTTTCATGGGGTTTGTCATTTTTCTCTTTTGAACTGAGCGGATGAAGTCTTAGCTCGCAAAGCCTCCCTGCAAGGGTATCTTTTGCATCTTTGTGGTCAAGCACATTAGAACTGCCTGTAAGCAAAAAGCTCCCATTCACCCTCTCTTTGTCTATTTGCATTTTCATATACTCAAGGAGTGTAGGCACTTTTTGTATCTCATCGAGGCAGATGGGGAGTTCGAGGTTTTTAAGAAAAGCTTTTGGATTCTCTTTTGCGTAGAGTCTTAGCTCTCCATCATCAAAAGTGAGGTAATTTTGAAATTTTTCTAGTGCAAGTGTCGATTTGCCTACTTGTCTTGCTCCATTTAAAAGTACAATAGGGAATGTCTCAAGAGCTATTTTTAAAATGGTTTCTAAAGTTCTTATTTTCATATTTACCCCTATAGTGGTATATTTTATACCATTATACTATATATTTTATAAATTTTGTCGCTACATCCAACTCTTAAAAAAGATAATCATTCTCTCCCGCACATTACTCTATAGTCACAAAACAAGCAATTTTTCAAATCTTCACATTTTTCAAAGTTAACATCTTCAATGCAAAGCAAATCTTTTATATTCGACTCAAGCACTGCTAACTTCTCTTCTAAAAAAGCCTCATTTACAATTTTAGACTCTTTGAGGTCATAGTATCCACACCCGACTACATTGCCTAATCCGCCAGCTAAGAGGTAGTAAAACTCAAGTTGGAAGTCTGTTGCTTCTGTAAAGTTCTTCTCTGTATAAAGAGGGTATTTTCCTGTTTTATAGTCAAGTACGAATATCTCATTTGCACGTTTATCTATTCGGTCTATTTGCCCAACCAAAGTGATTCCTGCAAAGCTACATTCCATACTCTCTTCACATTTGTACACTTCCCATCCATCTGCGAATCGTTTAACTTCTTCTTGGCAAAACTTGTCCAGATTTCTTTTTTGCATAGCTATAAGATACTTCTCTAACTCACTCTCTCCACAAGCCTCGTCAAGCTCTACATGTAGATTTTTTTTGAGCTCGTCAACATTGGAGTAACTGCTCTTTTTCGTGTAGAGCTCTTTTAGCGCCTCATGGACATCTAAACCAATCTCATACTCTTTTGGCATATCTTTTGGTATCTCATGAGCGTATATATTTTTGACATATCTGTAGTAGTATTTTCTTTTACATGTAAGAAAGTTTTTTAGTCTTGTAGCAGATAGTTTTTGGTTTTTAAAGCTGTACTCTAGCTTTATCTCTTCCTCTTCTTTTTCTACATGTAGAGTTTTTTTCTCGAACAAAATATTTGCATAATCTAATTCCACATGTAGAGTTTTCTCTTGAATCCCAAGCTGTTTTAAAAATCTAGAACCTGAACTATCGCTTGATTTTACAAACGAGATTGCCACCTCTTTACTTCTACTGATTAACATCTCATAGTAGTGTTTTTGTAGGTTTTCTCTGTCGCTCATTGTAGGGAGATTTGCCATCTCTCTTATGCTTGTGTTTAAAAACATATCTTTGTCGCTTCTCTTTGGTACGTTTGAATCGCTAAAGTCAACTATTACTACCGCATCGAACTTAACTGAACGTGTCTCTAAAACACCCATAACAGTTATTTTCCCACCTCGTACATCATCCAGAGTTCTGCTAGCCAATCTTTGCAAGAAAACTGAGAGCAGAGATTTAACACCCATCTCTCTCATATATGGCAATATATTTTTAAAACCGTAAAGCTCTTCTTCAAATATTTTTATCTCTTTTTTATTTGAAAATCTCTCTTTGTACTCTCTCAAAAACGCTAAAATATCCACCTCATGACTTTTTTTGTAGTATATACTTCGAAGTAACATGTAGAACTCATCACCAACTCTCTCCAGTCTAGCTTCGTTCTCTTTTGAGTCTTGGTCTATAAACTTACATGTAGAGTCTAGTTTTTCATAAATCTTTGTTTTGTTAAACGGTTCGCCCATTGCAAAGTTAAAGTTAGATTTTTCATCAAAAGCTTTAAGCATTGGGGCAAATTTTTCATCTGGAAGTATTACCGCTATATTTTCAGGCTTATGTCCGCTCTTAATAAAGTCATATATCTTTTTTTGCACAAATGCAACTTGCAGTATTGTCTCACTAAAAGATTCACATGTAACATTTTTGTTTTGCACTTGCTTATGAGAGCTAATTATTTCACGCTTATTTAAAGAAATTTCATACTCAAAACCATTTTCCAGCTCTATACCTAACTCTAAGAACTTACTCTGCATTTTAGAATTAAACTTAGTAGTATTAAACACTACATGTAGCGTGCTAAACTCACAACATTTTTGTAAAAGTTCCAGTTCAAAGTTTGTTAAATGGCCATCTACATGTAGAACAATTTTTTTATGAGTTTTTGCATATGATTCATTGAAGGTGTAGAGTTTAGCAAGAAATATTTTATCTAAAATTTTTCTCTCACTGCACAAGAGCTGATACCTTTTATACAACTCTTGCAAAATTGTTATATGCTCTTCATACTCGCCGTAAATATCTGAGGTATCCAATCTCTTTATGTCGTACATCTCAGCACTCATCTCTTCAAAAAATTTAAAAATATATGAACTGTTTTTAGTAAATGTGAAAAAGTTTCTCTGGATTTGAAGTTTCGTAAATGCTTTAAAGTCTGAAGCTTCAAGGAGAAGTAAAACTCTGCTATCCGCATCAAGTGTTTTAAAATCTTTGACTATACAGAGTTTTGAGATGAAATCACTCATAGTAATAAAGTTGGGAAGAAAAAGAGTTGAGTTATCAATTGCCATCTGCTCTGCTCTTATTGCGCGGGCTGATGGCAAGACTATAGTTGAGTTATTCATAAAAGAATTATAGCTTAATATTCAAAAGCCTCTTTAGCTCTAGTGTCGGCTTTAACATTGTAAAATCTTTGAACATCTTGCACATTGGCTTTTGCCATAATATCCCATCTTCCCTCTTGAGGAAGTTTGATAGTTGCAAAAGTATAAACTCCATTTTCAACTGACGGATTACTCAGCTCTTGGTCGTGCTTATGGTTGTTTGGTCTTGTAACAATCACTTTTATCTTTGCACTATTTACCGGTTGAGAGTTTACGTCGGTAACCCTATATTTTATTGTTGAACCCTCTACATGTAAAGTATCAGTGATATACTCAATCTTATATTTTTTATCAAATGCAATCTTTGCTTGTATTAACTCATTTGCTTTTGCATCAGCTTCATGATAGCCCATCATATAAGTATCACTCTTTTCAACTGGAAGTGTGTTAGCAACAACTACAGTCACTATACAGGCACTAAACACAAGCATAATTGATATACCGATTGCATATGGCCAAATTCTACCGTTAGCTATGTTCATTTTTTTTCCTTATAAAATATAGTTTTCTTTTAATATACAAGACTATGCCATAAACAATAATGCCGTAAAACAATACCTTCACGAGTAAAATACTGTTTTGATTAGCATTGCCGACTGCATTTTGCAAAACTACATTTTTACTTTCTGCTATCTGCTCTGCAATATCAGCGTAACCGTTAAACATAGAACCACTGTACTTTCCAAGGATTTCTCCTTTTTTAGCTTTTTGAGCCAAGAGAGGCAAGATTGTACCGCCGCTTGTCATATCACTAAAATCCATATTCATCAAAGCAATTACAAAAGCTTGAACCGGTGATGAAATGGGGCTTAAAATCTGTTTTTTATCGAAATACTTATATAAAGATGGCTCGCTTGCCAATATATCCACTTTGGAGTCCATCTCTGAAAAGGTAAGCAAAATCGTAGGCTCACTGAAATCTTTCATCAGCTCTTTTTCATACTCAACTATATGCATCTTGTTTGGGAGCTCTTTAAGCATAATAAGTCTTAAAGATATTCCCGTTTTTTGATATAGTTCAGAACCCAGTTTCTCAATCTGTTCACTAAAAGCAGGATTGAAAATAACTTCATCTTTATATAAATATTGCGCTGTAAGTGATGTGTTAAACAGTACTGTGAGGATGAGGGCCGCAAGCCCTCTAGAAAATTTCAAAAAAATTTCCTAACCAACAAAAAGATGATTTGGCGTTAAAACCACATAAGCAGTGTAGATAGCCATTATTACAAGGCCCCATGAAATAATTTTTTCCATTATTTGCCCCTTTACTTTACATCAACTATATGTTTAGCATTGTCTGTGCTAATCATTTTTATTGATTGTTCATCTTTTATCTCATAAAAGTTTGTCGCACTTGTATTTTGCACACTTAGTCCCCAAGCTGATAAAACAACTAGGATTGCAAGTAGCAATACAGTTGCAATTAACATACCTGTTATACCATCCAGAGCAAATACGCTTCTGTTCTCATTCATATCTGACTCCTTATTTATTCAAGCTGCTGATATATGCACCAACAGCCTCTTTTTGTTTAGCGTTAAGTCTCTCAAATTTAGGCATTTCGCCAATAATACCTTTTTTGCCGTGAAGCAGAACATCCACAACAAGACTAGTTGTAAACGTTGCAATGCTTGGAGCAACATTTTCAATACCCATTCCATCAGCACCGTGACACATGGCACAAGTTCCGGCAAATATATCAGCACCCTCTCCACTCATACCGTTTGCAACATAAAAAGAGACCATATTAATCTCTCCATCCGTAATCAGAGCGCCGCTGTTGCTATTGAGAAGACCATTACGATCTGGCATCGGCGTTGACTGCTTAGGGTCTAGCAAATAGTTGTCAGAGCCATTTTCTATTGCATACTTAACTGAACTTGCACTAATTCTTTTATTAAGATTAGCTGCTTTGCCATCAATACCATCAGCACTGATTCCGTGACAAACTTTACACTCAGCCAAATATACAGATTCACCCATCTCTACCAATCTACTGCCGGTTATATCAGCATATTTTGCTTCAAATTTGGCATTGTGAGCTGCCGTATCTTCATTATACTCACCAATTTGTGAATATGCATTTACAGGATAACCAATGGTCATATACCACATTCCCCAAACCATAAGTATTAAGAACATAACAGCCCAACCCATAGGCAACTCATTTAAGTATTCACCGATACCATCCCAACTCTCTTCAGCCAACTGCCCATCTGCAGTGTCTGTTTGCATTTGACGAACATACTTGATTACAACAAAAACTGTAATTATTACTAGTGCTATTGCGCCGGTAACTGCAAGAATATTGACGATATCACCATTTAAACCACCCTCTGAACCACCTACTGACAAGTAAGTCAACAGTATCATCACAGCAGCAAAGATAATTCCCCCAAGATAAAGCTTATTCATATATCTCTCCTATTTCTCTTTATTCTACCCTCAAGGGGCACCTCGTCATCAGACATAGGTGACACCGGAGTATCATCTATATCATCTTTGAGTGCCATATTGCTAAAACTCTCATAGTCTATTCCATCTGCATCTTTTCTTTTTGTATATAAATGATATATATATGCATAAAGAGCTATAACCAAAATAGTTATTAGAGCAAAATATCCATAAGCTTGAATTTGTGCAATATCCACTACAAACCCCTACTTATTGAAGACTGTTCATGTAAGCAATAAGAGCAACTATCTCAGGAATATCTCCGTTAGCTACTGCATCTTTTACATCTTGATCTTTCATATCCGCCGCTATCACTTTTGCTTCAGCTAAGGCTAAATCGTTTGCATCGGCGACACTGCTTCCCATTTTAACAACTTTTTTAGAGCCGTCTTTCATAGGAACTTCTTTGTTATACGGAACTGAGAAGAACTGTGCAACAGTTAGTTGCTCTGCATAAGCAGTATCTATATCAGCCTTATTTGTAAACATCCATTTGTAAGCGGGCATAATAGAGCCCGGAACCACAGAAGCTGGATCTTTCATATGATTTTCATGCCAGTCAGTAGTTCTATAATTACCAACGCGCATTAAGTCTGGACCTGTTCTTTTAGAGCCCCAAAGAAAAGGACGATCATAAGCATACTCACCACTTAAAGAGTAGTGACCATAACGGTCAGTCTCTGATTTAAACGGACGAACAAGCTGTGAGTGACATGCATTACAACTATTTTTAATATAAACGTGACGACCCGCCAACTCTAATGTAGAGTATGGAGCTGTACCGATTACAGGACGAGATGCTTGAGCAAAATTTGGTAATATTTCTACTAAACCAGCAAAAGCAATTACTACGAATACACCTACCGCAAAAAAGAACGGATGTTTTTCTAACCAATGAAACATATTATTATCCTTATCTTTTATGCGCCCATAGGCGATGCGTTTTGAAGCTCAGACTCTTCAACTCTGCGAGAAGACATAGTTTTATACATGTTATAAGCAAACATCAAGAAACCAACAAGATACAATAAACCACCCACGCCACGTATAGCGTAGTAAGGATGAAGAACAGTTACCGTATCAATGAAAGAGTAAGCTAAGTTACCAAATTCATCATGAGCACGCCACATCATACCTTGAGTAATACCTGCAATCCACATAGAGGTGAAGTATAAAACAACGCCTAATGTTTGAATCCAGAACTGTGCCGCCATAAGAGATTTAGAGTAAATCTCTCTTTTAAACACACGTGGAGCCATATGAAAGAGTGCAGCCATAATCATAAAGCCGACCCATCCAAGAACACCATCATGCACGTGACCAACAATCCAGTCGGTAAAGTGTGCAATCGCGTTAACTGATTTTATTGCTTGAATCGGACCTTCTAATGTTGAGAACATGTAAAAAGTTGAACCTAGAACCATAAACTTTATAAGAGGAGATGCTGCAACCTGCTGCCACTCACCCTTCATCGTAAGAAGCATATTAATAGCTGAACCCCATGATGGCAAGATTAAGATGACAGAGAAAATTGAACCCATTGTCTGTACCCAGTCTGGAACTGTTGAATATAGAAGGTGATGACCGCCAGCCCATAAATAAACGAACATTAAGCCCCAAAAAGAGAGTAAAGATAGCTTATAAGAATAAATCGCTTGACCAGACTCTTTTGGTAAAAAGTAGTAAATCATGGCAACAATAGGAACCGTAAAACCAAAGGCAACAGCATTGTGTCCATACCACCACTGAACAAGTGCATCATTAGTGCCTGCATACATAGAAACAGAATGGTACCAAGCACCAATCCCACTTTCGCCAGCAGCAGATGTACCTAAAATTGTAGGTATCTCCATATTGTTAAATAGATAAAGCATAGCTATACCTAGGAATGTAGCAATGTAATACCAAATAGATATATATAGTGACTTTTCACGGCGCATACCGATAAGACCGAACATACTTAAGCCAAATACGACCCATACCACTACTACAGCAATATCAATTGGCCACTCAAATTCAGCATACTCTTTTGAAGTAGTAACACCTGCTAATAGTGATATAACAACCGAAGCGACTACCACCAAATAGAGCCAAAAGTGTAATTTACCCAAAAACATCAATACTCTAGACTCTGCCATTGATACTTTTAATACACGCTGACCAACATAATACCAAGTAGCAAAAATACCACTAAGTGTAAAACCAAAAATTACCGCATCTGTGTGCAGTGGACGAAGACGACTAAAATTAGTGTATTCAGCTAAACCGTCCCCCAGAAATAAATTAAGCCCGGGATAAGCAAGTTGAAAAGCTAAAATTACACCTACTAACATGCCAACAATTCCTAAAATAACTGTTGTAAACATGAACATCTTAGCAACTGTATAGTCGTACTCTAATGGACGATTCTCCATATATAGCCTCCTTATAGATTCAAAGCAATTAAATTTAACTAATTATCATAAAATTAGCAAATCAATTAACATTAGCATATTATCAGTATAAATGTTTAAGTAATCTTAAATATTGACAAAATTATGACAAATTTGAAAATTTTATTAATTATTTATCTAATTCTTATGCTTAAGCAATAAAAAAATGTTAATTGAGGGTTGGAGGAGAGCTTTATCTTTTTATTAAAGATAAAAACTCATTGAAGATATATCTGCTCTCTTTTGGTCCAGGACTTGACTCTGGATGATGTTGAACAGAGAATATTGGAGAGTCATTATATTTCAAACCCTCTATGGTGTTGTCAAAAAGATTTGTATGGGTAACTTTTGCAACTTCAATTATATTGTCAGGAACATTATAGTTATGATTTTGCGCTGTAATCTCAACCAAGCCTGTTTTCTCATTTTTTACAGGATGATTTCCACCATGATGACCAAATTTGAGCTTGTATGTGTCATACCCATGAGAGATAGAGAGTAGTTGATGCCCAAGACAGATCCCAAATATTGGAATTTTTGCAGCTATAAGTTTTTTAATCTGCTCTTGCTCTTTTTTAAGCACCAAAGGGTCACCAGGTCCATTTGACAGAAATACACCGTCAATTTCTTTAGAGTTGTATCTGCTTATAAGATTATCGGCTGAAAAATCATTTGGAATTACTTCAACACCAATCCCGGCACTTACAATCTCGTTTAATATATTTGTTTTAACACCAAAATCAATTACAACTATATTTGCTTGAACTTCGGGAGCCTTATCAAAATCAAAACCGATTTTTTCTGCATAAGTTGACTGAGTATGTTTATAAGCCTCTTTTGTGCTTACTATATCTATATAATTAATTTCTTCAATACGAGGAGAATTTTGCAAAATCTTTTTCAACTCATCTTTGTCACTAATCTCAGTAGATGCTACCATCATCATAGCACCCTCATCTCTTAACATCTTAGTTAAGTACCTCGTATCAATATCACAAATACCCATTACATTATGCTCTTTTAAAAATGCATCCAAAGAGTTTTCTGCTCTGAAGTTAGAATATCTTTTTTGATATTTTCTAACTAACATACCCTTGGCGTGAGCGCCTTTGCTCTCCATGTCTTGAGCATTTACTCCGACATTTCCAATTTCTGGCGCAGTAAAAGTTACAAACTGTCCAGCATAAGATGGATCAGACATAATCTCCTGATATCCACTCATAGATGTGTTAAAAACAATTTCACCGACTATTGTATCTTCTGCACCAAAGCTGCTTGCCTCTAAGAAAGTTCCGTTCTCAAGATATAAAAAAGCTTTTTTCATACTCATTACTCCATACCTCTTTTTGTTAATTCCTCACGATAAAGTTTTTCATATAAAATATCAAACTCATCTGTGCCTGGAATATATCTTTTTTTATAAGTTTTAATTTTATCCATAATTGCAGTATCTAATTCTGAAGCCTCTGCAATAAAAGAGGTAATTGCATTATAGATAATATTTTTTATTCTGTTTTCTGTCACTTCAAAATGAATCAAATCTTCTTCATAAAGTTCATCTAAAATTTTATGAGAAAGGTCTGAATAACGCTCTTCATAGTTTAAGATAATTCCAAACTCAGGTGCGAGTTTTTTCTTTATCATAAAGAAAAGTTGTCTTTCATCAACAAGGTTAAACTCAATTTCTTCTTCGTTATCTTCGCAGATATCATTAACTTTTTCTTCTAGTGCAAGCTCTTGATTTACGTTGTGAATCAATATCTTTTCAGCTTCTTTAGCAACAAATTCAAGACCTTTTGTAATAGTAACAACACCGCTCTTGTTTAGGTCAATTGCAATTTTACTGGATATATGAGGGATAGCTTTTAGTGATATTTTCATCAATAGACCTTGTCTTGTATAAAATAATTTTTGTATTTTACACTAAGTAAGGTAAAGATATGATTAGAGAGAAATTATTTTATTAAAAGTATAGTAAGTTCTGAGGCTTTTTTAGAATCCATCTTTGTTAAAATCTTTCCAACCGTCTTTGGCTTAAGGGAACTAAGAATAGAAGCTGCTTCATCTGGTTTCATATCTGAGAGTATATTTGCAGCAGAGGCATCTTTCATTTTTGCAAATGTTTGAGCAATTTTATCAGTTTTTATATTTTTTGTCTCTTTTAAAACTTGCTCATTTCTTTGAAGCATTTTCTTTATTGACTCTTCCTTGGATGAGATTTCTGTTAGTTTTCTATTAACAACTTCCTCTTCTTGAGAGAGTTTTACCTCTCTCTTTACAAGTAACTCTTCTGTTGCTGATTTAAGAGCACTGAGTGCTTGCTTTTGCTCATCAATTCTCTCAAGTTCAATAAGAAGTTCACTTTTTCTTGCTTTAAAAATTTCTGTACATTCAAAAAGTTTATCACTTGTCTCAAGAGATATAAGAGGTGAAAGTACCAGTATAAATAATAATATAATTTTCAATTTTAGTTCCTTACTGCTCTATTTGTTTTGACCATGAGTCATCAAGGCAATTTCATCTAAATCTTTTGCCTCTTGTATTTTTATTTTTTTTATCTCTTTTTTTATCTCTTGAATTTCTAAATAATTGAATTTTTCATATTCTATAGTATCCAGCTTTAATTGTTCTTTTGCCTGAGAGACTTGGCTTTTTGCAAAACCGACCCACTCACTGCTATGTTGAATTATTACTCTTTGTGAGTCAAGAAGGGTTCTTGCTGCCAACATGTCACACATTCTTCCGCTTTTTGGAGATTCTAGGCCCTCTAAAGAGCTGTAAGAGATTTCAAGTGCCATTACAGCACTATTGAGGTCAGCATTTGCTTTTTGTACAACTTGCTCACTTTTTTGCATATTGTTTTTTTTTAGTTTTACTAATGAACTAAAGCGAGTCTTCACAACCTATCCTTAATTTTATTTCTCTACCACCGCTGTGGAGACTAAAGACAAATCAAGATTCAATCAAAGTATTATTGTATCGTCTCTCTCTGGAGAAGTGGATATGATACCTACTTTTGTTTTAGAAATTTCTTCAATAACTTTTATATAGTCTCTTGCAGATTGAGGAAGTTCCTCTAATGTTCTTGCACCAACAGAGTTGTTCCAACCTTTAAAGGTCTTGTAAATTGGCACTACATCCTCTAAATTTGCTGGGATATAATCTATCTCTTTTCCATCAAGTTCATATGCAATACAAACTTTAACTTCATCAAAACCATCTAAAACATCTAGTTTCATAAGAGCTAACTCGTCACAACCATTTAGACGGCTTGCATGTCTTGTTGCTACTGCATCAAACCAACCACAACGTCTTGCACGACCAGTAGTTGTTCCAAACTCGTTACCTTGTTTACCCAATCTTTTTCCGTCTTCTCCAAAATCTTCACTTGGGAAAGGTCCATTACCTACACGAGTACAGTAAGCTTTTACAATTCCGATAACCTTGCCAATATCTTTTGGGTTAAGTCCAAGCCCTGTACAGGCACCGGCACTTACAGTTGCACTTGAAGTTACATATGGGTATGTTCCATGATCTATATCTAACATTGTTCCTTGAGCACCCTCAAGTAAAACTCTCTTATTCTCTTCATCAAGTGCTTTCCAAACCATCTGAGTTGTATCAGTAATAAAAGGTGCTAGTTTTTCTCTATACCCTTCTATCTCAATAAACAGCTCATCTGCACTTGGTGTAGGAATTTCGTAAATATCAAAAATTGCTCTATTTTGCTCAAAATACTCTAAAATCATTGAACACAGTTTAGGGGGATTTAACAACTCCCCAACTCTAAATCCAACACGATTGATTTTGTCTGAGTATGCAGGTCCTATCCCTTTGCCGGTAGTACCAATTGCTTTTTCACCCTTTAGTCTCTCTTTTGCTTGATCAATAAGTGCATGATACGGAAGGTTTAAGTGAGCTTTGTCAGAGATAAAAAGACGTCCCTCTAAACCTTCAAACTGCTTCATCTCTTTAATGAGAGCTTCTGGAGAGAGAACAACACCGTTACCTATGACATTTATAGCTTTTGGATTTAAAACACCTGAAGGGATTAAATGAAGTGCAAACTTTATACCATCAACCCAGATAGTATGACCAGCATTGTGCCCACCTTGGCTTCTACAAACCATGTCATACTCTTTTGCAAGTCTATCAACTATCTTTCCTTTTCCCTCATCGCCCCACTGTATACCTACTATTAAATCTGCTTTCATCATATTCCTCTTTTAGTTCACTTTTGTTTCTATTAATGTATCTGTATAAATTGCAAAACCTACAGAACTTATCTCTGAATTTTTATATCTTCCGCCTCTTGCATACACTTCATTTTTATCTATTGCCCTGAAAAACAGTTCATCATAATAGAGCATTTTTGCATAGTACATTGGTGCCAAAACTCTTTTTTCACACTTTATTTCAAAACATAACTCTCTCATTTTTAAAAGTTCTGTTTTTATTTCAGCTGGCACTATTTCAAGTAGTTCTTCTACTTGTTCTACATGTTGAAGATAGACAAGCTTTTCCAACCACTCAACTTTTAAGTTTAAAAATTTCTCTATATTAACATGTCTAAAATCATCTAAAGTTAACTCATCGAACATACTTACCAATATGTGAGGTATTCTCATATTTGAAATCTGAATCAGCGGAGATACTTCAAGCTTCTCAAAAATATCAACTGCTATATTTAAAACACTTGATAATTTTTTTTCATCCATAAACTCAACACCAACCTGATACTGCTCTGTTGTCGGATAAGTGAAAACTGGCTGTATGTAAAACCACTTTTTATGCTGTGTATTTCTACCGAGTCTTTTCTCAATTATGCGAACCACATCTATTGTAGAGTCAGCTCTAATAGAGATTGCATTGTTCTTTTCATCATTTACTTTTACTAACTTTTTCTCATCAGCAATACTTAAATGTTGGTGATATGAGAAAATTGGGGTAACAATCTCCTCAAATCCATTATCGCTCAATATCGTGCTAGCAACACTCTCTATCTCTCTTTTAGCTTTAGCACTTTTACCAAAGTAAAGCTTTGAGCCGTTAGGAATTTCATGCTCTAAAATCATCTATTTAATAACCTTTATAAACTGTTCTGAAAACACTTCTATTTACCAATCTCAAAATATATTTCATTAAAAACTTTGTTTGCTGTTCCATCATAAACTCTACGCCCTAATTTTGCAAGAGCGAGTTCTACGGAGTTTACAACCCAAGCCATCTCATAAACAGGAATAAGACCCATTTGGTTAATGCGGAATATTTTTCCATTTAAGTGGTCTTGTCCTCCGGCTACATTTACAGCAAACTCTTCTTGTAAAAGCTTTCTGATTTGTGAAGCATTTTCATCATCAATTGTTGTCATTGATAAAGCAGGAGTAGCAGGATATACATGTAGACCAAGAGCTTCAAGTGAACTCTCTACTGCTTTAGCCCTTAAAGCTGTTGTCTCATAAAGTTTATCAATTCCACCATCTTTTTCTATTGTCTCTAAAACTTCTAAAAGACCAATAATCAAAGTAGTTGCAGCTGTATATGCTGTTGTATTTTTTCTTTGATTTTTAATCTCTGAAGCAAGGTTTAAATAGTAACCTTTTCCTGCGCCGATTTTTTCAATCGCCAAACTGCTTAAGCCCAAAATAGAGAGTCCCGGAGGAAGCATAAGTGCCTTTTGGCTACCTGCTATAAGACAATCAATATTTGATATATCAATTTTTTCAACACCAACTGCTGTGATTCCATCAGCAATTATCATAATGTTTGGATTTATCTTTTTTATAGCTTTTGCAAGCTCTTCTACTGGGTGACGAAGACCGCCTGCAGATTCACTAATCTGAACTGCGATAGCATCTATTTCACTGTTTGCTTTAACAGCTTCAACTACTGCTTCAATGCTAACAGGAGTATTCCACTCATTTTTTATCTCAACACTACCAAGACCGTGCGCTATTGCAATCTTTCCAAATCGCTCTCCAAATTTTCCAGAGTTTACATTTAAAAGTGTCTTGTGGCATAAATTTATAACGGCTGCTTCCATAGCACCTGTGCCGCTAGAGCTTAACATAACTACTTCATCACTCTTAAAAAGATTAAAAAGATGTTTTCTGGTTTGTTCAAAAATAGCTTCAAATTCTGGTGTACGATGATGCATAGTCTCATCGCTCATAGCGTTGCGGACATTTTGAGGTACTGGAGTTGGTCCAGGAGTAAAAAGTAACATGTGAAATTTCCTACAAAGTTTATTATAATTTAAAAACCCCGTATTATAGCGAAATTACTTAAATTGACTCTTTATTATTATGATAGAATTTCAATCTAAAATTTAAAATGTAAAGAATAAGGGACTTAATGACAATATTTGATTCAATTATCTTAGGGGTGATAGAGGGGTTTACAGAATTTTTACCCATCTCTTCAACCGGTCATCTTATAGTAGCTAGCGAGTTTTTAGGGATTGACCAAAGCAGCGTAAACAAAGCTTATGAAGTAATTATACAGTTCGC
This sequence comes from Candidatus Sulfurimonas baltica, assembly GCF_015265455.1. Classification (NCBI taxonomy): domain Bacteria; kingdom Pseudomonadati; phylum Campylobacterota; class Epsilonproteobacteria; order Campylobacterales; family Sulfurimonadaceae; genus Sulfurimonas; species Candidatus Sulfurimonas baltica. The sequence goes on from NZ_CP054492.1 coordinate 2,536,233, forward strand.
AGCTATTTTGGCAGTGGTATTCAACTACAAAGATAAATTCTCTCTCAAAAAAATAGATCTTTGGAGTAAAGTTTTTTTAGCATTTATACCTATTGGAGCTGTCGGATTTCTTTTCTCTTCACAAATAAAAGAGCTTTTTAGCATTAATATCGTTGCTATAATGTTTATAATTGGAGGAGTTATTTTTCTCATTGTAGAGAAGTTTTTTATAAAAGAACAAGCCCAGCTAATAGATGATGTCGAGAAGGTTACCGTTAAACAATCTCTTATAATTGGTTTCGCTCAAATATTTGCACTAATCCCGGGCACAAGCAGAGCTGGCTCAACAATCATAGGAGCACTTTTGGTAGGACTAAGCAGAAAAGCGAGTGCAGAGTTTAGCTTCTTGCTTGCTTTTCCGGTTATGAGCGCCGTAGCTGCGTATGACCTACTTAAGCACTACAAAGATTTTAGTGATCAAAACCTCATAACATTAGCTGTTGGATTTATTGTCTCATTTATAGTCGCATATCTGACAATAAAATTATTCTTAGCCTTTTTGGATAAGTTTACATTTGTCGCATTTGGTATATACAGAATTATTTTTGGAATTATTTTATTGGTTATGTTCAACTAAATATGGAATTATAATTGCTGTAACTTCTTTTAGATAGTTTAAAGGAGTTATTATGCAAGCTATTCACAGTTACAATTCAAAACTTGGTTCAGTTCTTAAAAAACTCGAACTTGCATTTTATGACATAAGTCGTAAGTTGTTTTAATAAATGGTTTAAAATCCAATTAAATTCAATGGACGGAATTTAAAAAATTAATGGAACAAATGTAAAACCGTAGTGTTCAGAACCTTCAAGTTTGCCATTCTCATTTTTAGTTATTTCATAGATTGAACTTTTTATCGGAATCACAAGTTTTCCGCCAACTTTTAACTGCTCTGCCAACTCTTTTGGAAATTCATCAGCCGCTGCTGAGACTAAGATACAATCAAATTTTTCACCAACTACCCCTAGCTTATCTCCTGATTGAATAATTTTTGTATTTTTAAATCCATATTTTCCCAAGTTTTTATTCCCAAATTTTACAAGATCACCAACTCTTTCCACTCCAGTTACATAACCGTCACTGCCTACGATATAGCTAAGAAGTGCTGTTGTCCAGCCTGATCCGCTCCCTATATCCAGTATCTTTTGTCCTTTTTTGGGCTTTAGCATCTCCAGCATCATAGCCACTGTTGTTGGCTGAGATATAGTCTGACCATGGCCTATCGGCAGAGGGTAATCCTCATAAACATCAGAGTCAACCGGGTTTAAAACAAAATCAACTCTATCTATGTTCTCAAAAGCCTCTACAATATTACTTGAATAAAGGGCATCTGTATTTTTTAAGTGTTGAACTAAACTATTGTTTGTGCTCATAAAAATCTCCTTAAAGATATGTAATTATCTCCGACACGGTAGGATGTGCATGTATCACTGCTCTAAGCTCATTCATGGTAATCTTTTTCTCTACGCATAATACTATCTCATGAATAATCTCAGTTGCTTCAACCCCGATAATAACAGCACCTAAAATCACACCACTTTTAGCACAGACTACAAGTTTGGCAAAGCCAGAATCGTCACCGTTGATTTTGGCTTTTGAGTTAACTTTAAAAAAGGCTTTTTTTACTTCAATCTCAATGCCATTCTGGTTTGCTTCTCTCTCTTTAAGACCACAACTTGCAATTTGAGGATTTGTAAAAATAGTAGATGGGGTAATATGGGTATTTGTTTTTGATTCATTGCTAACAATATTCTTTGCAACAATCTTAGCTTCCGCATAGGCGGTATGGGCATATGCAGGGGTATCTATACAGTCGCCAACTGCGTAAATATGCTCTTGTGATGTCTGAAATGATGGGGAAACTTCAATAAATCCTCTTTCATCTTTTTTTACACCCGAATTTTCAAGCTTTACTCCATCGGTATTGGGAATACGACCTGTGGCACTAAGCACCAGCTCGCATTTAATGCTCTCTTGAGTATCGTTTAAAAATAGCTCCACCTCATCTTTATTCACTTTGACTTTCTCTATGGTAGAAGAGGTTAAAACATTTATATTTGATTTTTTAAATACCCGCAGTAGTGCCTTGGAAACATCTTCATCTTCACTTGGCAGAAGTTGCGTGCTTCGCCCTATCAGGGTTACATCTACTCCTAAGGCACTAAAAAATGTGGCAAATTCGCATCCTATTGGACCTGTTCCTATAATAGCTATAGATTTGGGAATGGCACTTAATTTAAAAACATCATCACTAGAGATTATAGAGCTCGAATCAATCGGCAGTTGTGGCAACTCACGAACATGTGAACCGGTTGCAATAATACACTTCTCAAATGCAATTATCTCACCATCAACATCAACTCTGTTTGCATCCACAAAACTTGCACTTCCATAAAATAACTCAACCTTTGACTGCTCCAGCATCCAAAGTACACCTGTTCTAATCTCAGTTATCAGGGCTGTTGTTTTCTCTTTTAGTTGCACAAGATTTAAACCCTTGTAATCCAGACTAAGTCCCATCTGCTCAAAGTATGGGATTTTAGATATAAATGAAGCTGTATGAAGATAATTTTTAGTTGGAATGCACCCCAAATTCAGACAAGTCCCACCTACTCTCTCCTTGCACCTCTCTATAAGCAGAGTTTTTACGCCCGCTTTACCAAGCTCAAGTGCTGCTTGGTATCCACCCGGTCCGCCTCCGATTACAACAACTTCGTACTCTCTCATACTAAACTCCCACTTCTAAATATTCATGAGCCATGTAACTGCTGCGAGTATATGGTGAACTTTTTATATGAGCAAAACCCATATTCATTCCACTGTTTCTAAAATTCTCAAATCTCTCAGGCAGAGAGTATTCTACTACCGGTGTATGGTTATTTGACGGTGATAAAAACTGACCTATGCTTAAGTAGTCGCAACCGGCATCCAACAGCTCATGCATAAGAGTCTCAACCTCTTCATCTCTTTCTCCAAAACCGAGCATAATCCCACTTTTTATTGCAATATCAGGATTTAATGATGCTAACAATTTTAACACCCGCAGTGAACGCCTGTACTCTGAGCCTTTTCGTACATGGTAGAGTCTGGGGACTGTCTCTAGGTTGTGACCTATAATATCTGCTCCGCTCTTGGCAATCAATTTTAGTGACTCTTTATTTTCTCTCATGTCAGGAATCAGTAACTCTACTACAATCGAGTCATCAACTGCTTTAATGGCACTTACAGTTCTACAAAAATGCTCAGCTCCACCATCGATTAAATCATCTCTAGTCGGGCTTGTAATTACTACATGTTGTAATCCAAGTCGCTTTACTGTTTGTGCTACATTTTCAGGCTCGTTTATATCAAGTGGCATCGGTTTTCCTTTTGCCACCGCACAAAAGCTACATGTACGGGTGCATAGTGTTCCTAAAATCAAAAATGTGGCTAGTTTTTGAGAGAAACACTCGCTTATATTTTGGCACATTGCCTCTTGGCAGACTGTATTTACATGAGTATCTGTAAATATAGATTCTAACTCAGCATTAATACTTGGTCTGATTTTTTTATGTAACCATTGTGGTTTTGATGTAATATGTTTAGCACCTTGATTCCATGTTTTTAGAGTGTATTTATTTTCTAAAAGCTCATCTGCACTCCTCTGTTCTTCTATTCTTAGAGTATCAGAAACCATATTGACCTTAAAAGTTTGAGAAAAACTCTCTACGAGCAATTGGGATAACTGCTTGTCTGTTGCTTTTATCCCTATTTTATTTAATGTGCTTATATCCTCTAAATCTTTTAAAAAAACTTCTTTTAAAAAGATTTCGTCCAAACTAATTGGAATGCTCCCATGCTGAAAAAGTGTTTTAGAGGTGTACCGTTGGGCATTACCACCAATTTTTTTACCATCTATTACAATGTCATAAGGCTCATTAGCTACCATACATATATCTGATTTTGAAACATCAAGTTTCAAATCATAAGCAAAACTAGCACTAAGTCCTAACCTTTTATAAAACTCAATAAGAAATTTGCATAAGTAACGGTAGCTTTTTTTAACCCCTACATCTTTAAAACTCTCTCTTGGCAAAATCAAAGAGTAAGAGAGGTCTCCGCCATGAACTAAAACACCTCCACCTGTCATACGACGAACATATGAGATATTCAGATTATCAAGTCTCTCTAAATCAAGAGTCTCTCTAACATTTGAAAATCTCCCAAGACTCAAAGATGGCTTCCATCTGTAAAGCCTAAAAATTGGTAAATCACCCTCTTTAAAGTTATTTAAAAGAGCTTCATCAATTGCCAAATTATGCTCAGCAGTTCCATATCCGGTATAAATTAGTCGCCATGATTTAAGATTCATAAAGAACTCCTAAAGTTTTATATTTTTGTAACAGATAAAAAATCTATTCTTTGTAAATTTAACTAATTTTAACTTAAAATATTATATTCTATGCTATTATTTTTAAAAACTATAACAGACTTTTTAAAGGATCTGATATGAATGAGAAGTGGATTGAGAAAAATATAGATAGTTTTGCAGTTAAACCTAACCTAATTGATTACGAAAAAGAGTATAAAGAGTTTAACTGGGAAAAGGTAGAAAGTGAGTTTGAAGGATATCTCTCAGGGGGATTAAATATTGCCCACGAGGCGATTGACAGACATGCAAACGGCGTCCTTTCAGAAAAAATAGCTTTAGTATGGCTTGGTCAAAATGGAGAGAGAAAAACTTACACATTCGGCAAAATAAAAAAAGAGAGTGCAAAATTTGCCAATGTTTTAAAAACTCTTGGGCTGTGCAAGGGGGAGAGAGTCTTTACCCTCTCTTCTCGCATACCTGAACTATATATATCAGTTATAGGGATACTCAAAAACCAAAATGTTCTCTGTCCTCTGTTTTCGCAGTTTGGTCCACAACCTATACTTCAACGGATGCAAAGAGGCGATGCAAAAGTCCTTCTAACTACAAAAAAACTTTATGAAAAAAAAATTATTCCTATTTTAGATGAGTTATCGGAGCTGCGTTTTATATTACTTCTTGACTCTGATGAGGATGAGAGTGAAAAGGTACTCTCATATTCACGTCTGATGAAAAAAGCCTCTGATATATTTGAGATTCCCCATACAAACCTTGGAGATATGTCAATTTTACACTTCACAAGCGGAACTACAGGCATGCCAAAGGGGGTTGTACATGTACATAAAGTTATTTATACCCACTGGATTAGCGGCAAGTATGTACTTGACCTACATGTAGACGATGTTTACTGGTGCAGCGCTGATCCCGGCTGGGTAACTGGAACATCATACGGCATCATTACCCCTTGGATTCATGGAGTTACAAATATTGTCGATGAGGGTGAGTTTGACGGGGCAAGGTGGTACAAAACACTCCAAGATGAGAAGGTAACTGTTTGGTACACCGCTCCTACAGCAATTCGCCGACTTATGAGGATAGATTCTGAACCTACTGAGGAGTATGACCTCTCTCATCTTCGACTTATACAGAGTGTTGGCGAGCCGTTAAATCCTGAGGCCGTTGTTTGGGGAGAGAGAAAACTTAAACTTCCTATTCATGACAACTGGTGGCAGACGGAAACGGGCGGGATTATGATTGCAAACTTTATCTCTCAAACCATCCGTCCCGGTTCTATGGGTAGACCTCTTCCTGGCATTGAAGCTGGCATTATACATGTGAATGATGATGGAACTGTTACAGAAGTTAGTGAGCCAAATAAGGAGGGAGATTTAGCCATTAAAGTTGGATTCCCATCTCTATTTAGAGCTTATCTACATGAACATGAGAAATATGATAAATGTTTTGTTGGAGATTGGTACATCTCCGGTGATTTGGCGTACAAAGACAAAGATGGGTACTTTTGGTTTGTAGGTCGGGCGGATGATATCATCAAAACCTCCGGTCATATGGTTGGTCCTTTTGAGGTTGAGAGTACACTTATGGAGCATCCGGCAGTTGCTGAAGCTGGAGTTATCGGCAAGCCTGATGAGCTTATAGGTCAACTTGTAAAAGCCTTTGTATCTCTAAAATCAGGATATAAACCAAGTGAGGAGCTCAAACGTGAACTCATAGGTTTCGGGCGTAAAAAACTCGGGGTTGCTGTAGCCCCAAAAGAGATAGAGTTTCAGGAAAACCTCCCAAAGACCAGAAGCGGAAAGATTATGCGCAGACTGCTCAAAGCAAGAGAGATGGGACTACCTGAGGGTGACACCTCAACACTTGAAGATTAAAGGGGTTTGTAATGGAACTTGATTTAACTAAAGCTAAAGAGTTTTACTCCAAAATGCTTTTGATTCGGCGATTTGAAGAGAGGTGCGTAGAGTTTTATTCTAAGCAAAAAATTCGTGGTTTTTTACATCTTTACATTGGTGAAGAGGCTATAGCAGTGGGAATAATGAGTGCATTGACTCCAGAGGATGCTGTCCTTGCAACATATAGAGAACACGGACAAGCATTAGCAAAGGGAGTAAGTGCAAACAGCATTATGGCAGAGTTGTTTGGTAAGCAGGAGGGAACTTCACGTGGACGAGGCGGTTCTATGCATCTTTTTGATGCAAATACACGATTTTATGGAGGTACTGCCATAGTTGCTGGCGGTTTACCTCTTGCTGTTGGAATGGCATTAGCAGATAAAATGATGAAACGTAATCGTGTAACAGTTTGTATGTTTGGTGATGGAGCCGTTGCTGAAGGGGAGTTTCATGAGTCTCTAAATCTTGCCGCATTATGGAATTTACCAGTTCTTTTTGTTTGTGAAAATAATCGTTATGCTATGGGAACTGCTTTAAATTTAACAGAATCTGAAACAGATATTTATAAAAAAGCAGCCTCATACAAGATAAACTCAAAACAGGTAGACGGGATGAGTGTTATAGAGGTGGCTAAAGCTGCTTCAAGGGCTGTAGAAGACATTAAAGATGGGAAAGGACCCGTATTCCTTGAGTGTCTTACCTACCGTTTTCGTGCCCACTCTATGTTTGATGCTGAACTATATCGGGAAAAAGTTGAAGTTGAGGAGTGGAAAGAAAAAGGTCCATTGGTTGTGTTTCAAAAGAGACTTGAAGAGATGGGACTATGGTCTGAGATGGATGTAAAAGAGCTTGAAGATGAAATAAAAAATACCATGGATGAAGCAGTAGAGTTTGCAGAGAATGGCACACTTGAACCTATAGAAGATTTAGAAAAATTTGTTTACTCGGAGGTGAGTAATGGATAATACTATTACATATCGTGAAGCTGTTAGAGAAGCTATCCGTAAAGCTATGAGTGAAGATGAACGAGTTTTTTTGATGGGTGAAGATGTTGGTAATTATGGTGGTTCTTACGCAGTTAGCAGAGGACTTTTAGATGAGTTTGGCCGTGAACGAATCATAGATACACCTCTTAGTGAATCAGCTTTTACAGGTGCGGGTATTGGTGCAGCAATGAACGGAATGAGACCTATTGTAGAGATTATGACTGTAAATTTTAGCCTTTTAGCACTCGATCAGATTATAAATAATGCTGGAAGTTTGCTTCACATGTCAGGAGGACAGTTCAATGTTCCTTTAGTTATTCGTATGGCAACAGGTGTCGGCAATCAATTAGGTGCCCAACACTCTCACTCACTAGAGGGATGGCTGTCATATATAGTTGGTGTAAAAGTTTTAACACCAGCAACGGTACAAGATGCTTATGACATGATTGGTTTGGCTTTGAGTGATCCAGACCCTGTTCTGGTTTTTGAGAACTCACTTCTTTATAATTCTAAAGGCTCACTCGACACTAAATCTACACCGATACCTATTGGAAAAGCCTTGGTTCATAGACCTGGTAAAGATATAACGATTTTAACCTATGGAATAAATCTTTTTAAAGCACTCGAAGCTGCCGAGACTTTAGCAAAAGATGGGATTGATGCGGAAGTAATTGACCTACGTTCTCTTCGCCCATTGGATGATGAGACAATTATGAAGTCAGTAGCCAAAACGCATAGAGTTGTCATTGTGGATGATGGGTGGAAGTCAGGCAGTATCTCAGCTGAGATTATGGCCCGCATTAATGAGCAGGCATTTTATGAACTAGATGCTCCTATGGCTAGAGTGTGTACTCTCGAAGTTCCTCTTCCTTATGCTAAGCATCTTGAAGATGCTGCCATTGTACAGGTTGATAAAATAATCGAGATGGCAAAGAAAGTGATGGTGCAATCATGAGCAAATTTCTTATGCCTAGTTTGGGCGCAGACATGGAGTCGGCTATCTTAATGGAGTGGCTTGTTAAAGAGGGAGACAGAGTAAGCAAGGGTCAGATAATAGCCGAAGTTGAGACCAGCAAGGGTGTTATTGAGATAGAAGTTTTTGAAGATGGCATTGTTGAAAAACTATTGGTAAAAGAGGAGAGCGAATGCAAAGTTGGGGAGCCTCTTGCTATTATTGCTTCTGATGAAAAGAAACCTCTACATGTAGAAGAAAAACATGAATCTAAACAACCGGTCGTGCAAGAGACAAAAGAGGAACAAATAGTATCAGAGCCACCTAAACCGACAGCTTTACATGTAGAGCAAGAAGCGCGTCTAAAGATATCCCCTGCAGCTCGCAAAAAAGCGGGTGAAACAGGTGCTGATTTATCAAAGTTTGACCCTAATGACGGAGTTGTACAACTTAGCAAAATAGAGGCTGCTTCCACTACAGAACAAGAAGAACCAACTAAAATAGAATCAAAATCAGATACTCATATAGAGAAAAATAGTGGTATGCGTCAAGCCATAGCGACTGCCATGAGTCGCTCCAATGCTGAAATACCACACTATTACCTTTCAACTTCAATCAACATGACACCGGCACTAAAATACCTAGAAGAGCTAAACAAAAAACGCAGTATCAAAGATAGAATACTCCCTGTTGCCATTTTAATTCGTGCAGTTGTTCTATCACTAAAAGAGGTCCCTGAGCTAAACGGTTTTTGGCAAAATAATTCACACCAGATAAGCAAAGAGATTCATCCAGGTATCGCCATAGCACTGCGAAAAGGGGGATTAATTACCCCTGCACTATTAAATGCAGATATTATGACTATAGATGACACAATGAACTCTTTAAGTGATTTGATAACACGAACTCGTGGTGGTAAACTCCGCTCCACAGAGATGACTTCTCAAACAATCACCATCACAAACTTGGGCGATTTGGGGGTTGAGAGTGTGTTTGGAGTTATTTATCCTCCCCAGCTTGCAGTTGTGGGGCTAGGAGCCATCATAGATTCCCCTTGGGCTGAGGGTGATGCTCTTTGTGTGAGAAAAGTTATGCGGGCAACTTTAGCAGGTGACCACCGCGCAACCGACGGTCGCACGGGGGGAGTATTTTTAGACAGACTAAACCACTATTTACAAAATCCAAAGGAGCTATTATGACAAAAGAGGAACTAAAACGGGCGATAATTGAGCAAATTTTGGAAATTGCCCCCGATGTAGATGAGAGTGAGATAGATCCAGATGCGAATATTCAGCGCTCTTTAGAGATAGACTCGTTTGATTTTTTAAAAATTCTTACATCCTTGAATGAAAAAGTTGGTATTGAAGTTCCTGAGGCCGATTATGCCAAGGTTGATACTGTGGAACATATGGCTGAGTACTTCTCAAAACATTTGTAAACTGCAAAAAACATGAAAGTTATAGCTACAATTAATGGAAGTATCACCGCAGAGAGCATGGCGTTTTATGCTTTGAAATATGCGCAAGTCCAAAATCTAACGCTTGTTCTGCTACATGTAGAGAATAAAAAAGATAATTTAGATGATGTTCATGCGAGCATGCATAGGATAACCACCATATCTGAATCCCAAAATATTAAAACTGAGCGTGTGCTCCTAAAGGGCTCTACCCAAAAGGCTATCAAACTCTTTTTATCGGACGGTTTTACAGACACTATTTTCTGTAGCACGCGGAAAAAAAAGAATCTGCTGAGCAACTCATTTAGCTTGCTCTTGACAAAAATGAACCTTAATGTTGATATTGCTATTGTCCGTATTACCAAGATAAGCAGTATTATGGATTTAGACAGTGTAGTACTCTCTATAAAAGAGGACAGACTCTCAGTTGAGAAGTTTACTTTTTTTTCAACAATCGCCTTGGCATTTAAGGCAGAGGGAGAGATATACTCCGTGTCAAGCATGTCAGTAAGGGAGCTATCAAGAGTAGATATACATAAAGCCAGAGAGAAGCTCGGGGTTATCAATCACAATCTAAGACACTACCTAAAACTCGCAAATATAATGAAATTTCCTCTTAATATCAAGCATGATTTTACCAATAGTGAATCCAAAAGCATATTTACCCATGTAGTAAAATCAGATGCTCAATTGGTTGTGATTGGTGCTAAACGACTATCGATAACATCCTTTTTAAACAAAGAGATGCCTATAGAAAAGTTGATGCGTGAAGCTTCTGTAAACACCATTGCATATTACCCTAAAGAGAAGTAGCAATGCAGCCGTATAAACTGAACTCTCAGGAACTTTTTGAAAGCTTTCACACCTCAAAAAATGGCTTAAGCACAAAAGAGGCTAATCGCAGAATAGTCGATTTTGGCGAGAATAAAATTCAAAGCCAAACAAAGAAGAACTATCTTTTAGAGTATTTAAAACAGTATATACAGTTCTTCGCTCTTTTGCTTGAAGTAGCGGCTTTTTTGGCATTTATCGCCGATTATTACGCTCCTAATGAGGGGAATGACATTCTTGCCTATGCAATTTTGATAGCTGTAATTATTAATGCTACTTTCGCTTTTTGGCAGGAGTACAAGGCAGATAAAGCAATGGAGGCGCTAGTAAGGCTTATGCCGAGTATGGTTACCCTTGTGCGAGATGGCGAGGTGAAAACTATTGATGCAAAAGATTTGGTTCCCGGCGATATTATTATTCTTGAAGAGGGGAATAAAATCGCTGCTGATGCTGTTTTAATAAAAAACACGACACTCTACATAAATACTTCATCACTAAACGGCGAATCAAGACCCTCAAGGCGCGAATTGGAGATTGACAGCAATATTACATGCGCTTTAGATGCAAGAAATATGGTTTTTGCAGGTACTGCCGTTATTTCCGGAAGTGCAGAGGCAGTAGTAGTCTCAACGGGACAAAGTACGGAGTTTGGAAAAATAGCAACACTTACAAAAAATGTTCAAAAAACCATCACCCCTATGCAAAAAGAGGTCATTCGTATTACCCATATTCTCACTATTATTGCTCTTGGAATGGGTCTGCTGTTTTTTTTATTTGGAGTCTTTTCAGAGCAGAGCCTTTTAATGGCCTCCATATTTGCCCTCTCACTCATTGTTGCAAATGTACCTGAGGGAATGCTCCCAACCATAACACTATCACTCTCTTTGGCGTCGCAGCGTATGGCAAAGAGAAATGCACTTATAAAAAATCTTGATTCTGTCCAGACTCTAGGGAGTGCCACCGTTATATGCACTGACAAGACAGGCACTCTTACACGAAATGAGATGACGCTAAAAGAGCTTGTTTTGGCTGGTGGTGAGTATATAACGGTCGGAGGAGAGGGGTATGCCACCGAAGGTGAATTTGATTTTGACAACTCTAATGAGAGTTCACAAACCCGTTTAGATGAGATATTAACAGCAGGGTTTATAAATTGTCGTGCAACTATCGAAGATAAAAAACTTTTTGGAGACCCAACAGAACTTGCCATTGTGGTTGCTGCTAAAAAACGCAATATTGACCTAAGTTCATTAGAGAAGATTGATGAGATCCCATTTACCAGTGAGAGAAAAATGATGTCATCTGTCTGTATAAAATCTGAAGAGAAGATTCTATACATAAAAGGTGCTGCTGAAGTTATCTTTGAAAAAGCAACACATTTTTTAGACAAAGACCAAGCCGTGAAAATTTTTGATGATGATGCCAAAAAACGTATGCAAATGAGTGCCGAAGCATTTGAGAATGAGGCATACCGTGTATTGGCAATTGCGAAAAATTCAGACATTATAGAAGAGGGACTAACGCTTCTAGGCCTTGTAGCCATAATGGATTTACCAAGAGAAGAGGTAAAAGAGGCGATAGCACAGTGTAAAACGGCCGGAATACGCACTATGATGATTACCGGTGACAACTCTAAAACCGCTCAGGCAATAGCCAAAAAAATCGGTCTTGAATTTGATCGCGTACTGACAGGAGATGAAGTACGGATGTTGAGAGAAGAGGAGCTGGAAAAAATTCTCTCAAAAGAGAGTGTACTTTTTGCAAGAATGGCGAGTAATCAAAAATTAAAAATTGCCATTGCTCTTCAAAACTGCGGTGAAATAGTGGCGATGACCGGAGACGGAGTCAATGATGCCCCAGCACTAAAGCGTGCAGATATTGGCATAGCTATGGGTATTTCAGGCACAGATGTAGCAAAAGAAGCGGCTGATATGATACTCCTTGATGACAATTTCAACTCTATAGTCGCAGCGATAGAAGAAGGGAGAGCAGTATATTTTAATATTAAAAAATTCGTAACATATATACTCTCTTCAAATGTTCCAGAAATTGTCCCTTACATCTTGCACTTTTTTTTACTCATACCGCTACCGCTTTCAGTTATTCAAATCCTCTCAATAGACCTAGGTTCAGATATGCTCCCAGGGCTTGCTCTGGGGAGTGAAAAACCTGAAAAAAATATCATGAAATCTCCGCCGGTAGGAAGAGGCGAAAAGATTCTTGATTGGGAGGTGTTTAAAAGAGGCTACTTTTTTATCGGTGTTATTGAAGCGACTGCCGCTATGGTAGCCTTCATAAGCTTCTTATCTCTTCATGGATGGGAGTATGGAACTGTTGATTTGAAAAACCCTCTGTTGCAGTCTCAGGCAATGACTATGACTCTTTTAGGTGCAATAAGCTGTCAGTTGGTCAATGTTTGGACTATGCGCAGCTGGGAGTATTCAGCTTGGAGCGTTGGGTGGACAAGCAACAGGCTTCTTCTTGGAGCTATGGCTCTGGAGTTTTTATGGATTTGGATGATGCTCAGTTATGAACCTGTCCAAAAAATATTTCACACCGCTTCCATTCCTCTCAATGAGTTGTGGATATTGCTGCCTTTTCCAATGATACTTTTTGTCAGTCATGAATACTATAAATATACAAAACGTTCAGAAAAAGCAAATTTAATTTAATTACAAGGAGTTTAAGATGTCAGAAAGAGCATGGCTAAGTAAGAGGCTTGAATCGGGGAAAATTTTGTGCCAAGCATGTGCGCAAGCATGTAAGCTTGACGAGGGTGAATATGGTATTTGCGGGGTTAGAAGAGTTGAAGAGGGTGAGTTAAGACTTCTAGTTTATGGTCTGGCCGCTGCTGTAAATGTAGACCCGGTGGAGAAAAAACCTATGTTTCATTTTTTGCCAAAAAGCAGAGCTTTCTCTGTTGGAACAGTTGGTTGTAACTTCTCCTGTAAATTTTGTCAAAACTATGATATATCTCAGTACCCAAAAGAGCATGAGCATAAAATCATAGGTCATGAACTTCCCCCTGAAAGCATAGTAAAGTTAGCGCTAGAAAATGGATGCGACTCTATTGCCTATACCTACAATGAGCCGGTTGTCTTTTTTGAATACACTTACGACACAGCAAAACTCGCACATGAGAGAGGACTGAAAAATATCTACGTTACAAGTGGATTTGAAACGCATAAAGCGATAGACCTGCTTGAGCCTTACATTGACGGGATGAATATAGATATTAAAAGTTTTTCAGATGAGTTCTACAAAGAGATTTGCGGAGCAAGACTTGAACCTGTACTTGAGTGTGTTAGATATGCTCATAAAAAGGGGATATGGGTAGAGATTACAACGTTGCTGATACCTGGGAAAAATGATTCTGATGACGAGATTCGCTCTATTGCAAAATTTTTAGCAAATATTGACACATCTATCCCCTGGCATCTATCCGCTTTTCACCCCACATATAAAATGCTAGAACCTCCTCGTACTCCGGAATCCACCCTGCTTCGTGCTTACAATATAGGTCAAGAAGAGGGTTTGAAATACCTATATATAGGAAATGTGGACAACGAGGATTACGAATCTACCTACTGCCCAAAATGCAATAAAAGAGTAATTGACAGAAGTGGAAATATTGGACAGTTTGTTACAAATGAACTCAATGAAAACGGTAGCTGTCCGAAGTGTGGCTATAAACTAGATGGCATATGGAGTTAATATTTTCAATCAACTATCCGCATCACCTCTTGCAGGCTGGTAGCTCCTTTGATAAGTTTTTCAAGGGCATCGGTTTTCATGTCACAGCTTTTAGTACTGCGGATATAGTTGTGTAATTCGATACTGCTTTTATTGTGTTCAATCATATCTCTAATTATCTCATCAACCTGGAGCACTTCTACAACAGCTATGCGCCCAATGTAGCCACTTTGTCTACAGTGTTCACACCCTACTGCTTCATATATTTTCACCCTCTCACTCTTAGGTGACAAGATTGTTTCAGCTGAATCAGAAAAGTATTTAATTAGCTCATCTCGAGAGAGTTCTACCTCTTTTTTACACTCATTACAGAGCCTTCTCAGTAGCTTTTGTGATACTATACAGAGCAGTCCATCGGCTAAAAGATACTTATCAACTCCAAGATCTTTAAGACGTGCTATTGTGGTAGTGCCACTGCTTCCAGAGAGTGTTGATAATATAAGATGCCCCGTTGCAGAACTCTGTATTGCCAGCTTCGCTGTTTGCTCATCTAAAATCTCACCAATAGCAATTACATCCGGATCCTGCCGTGCTATGGAATGAAGAGCCTTGTTGTATGTATAGTTTGAGCGGGTATTAATCTGCACCTGATTGACGAATGGGAGATGGTACTCCACCGGCTCTTCAACACTTAGCACGTTTCTCTTTAGTATGTCAATTTTACGCAGCATTGCATAGAGAGTTGTTGTTTTTCCACTTCCGCTAGCACCTACAATAAGTATAATCCCACTATTTTTTTGTAAATTATAACTAAGCTGTTTAACCAAGTCTGGCTCAAAACCTAGATTTTCAAGGGTAAGAAGCTTGAAGTTTTCAGGCATAAGCCTAAGTGCAAGTTTTTCCCCATTTACTGTGGGGATGATAGATACTCTAATATTATAATTACTCTGAAAAAATTCAAATTCAAATTCACCGTTTTGTGGTAAAAGGTGCTGGGCAATATCGAGGCTAGAGAGTACTTTTATACGTAAGAGTATATGATTGTGCACTGCCGAGGGTATGGAATATGAGTGTTTTAACACACCGTCAATCCGGTAAAAAATGTGAGAGGTAAGCAGTTCTGGTGTTATATGAATATCAGTGGCACGATTTTTCAAAGCATTACTTATAATTAGATTCATAAAAGCAATTACATCAAGTTCTTGTTTTTCAACAGAATCTTCAATCATATCATTAATTCTATTTTCAATCGGATAATCAAGCTCTTCATAATAAAACTGAATATACTTCCCAATCACTTTAGTGTCACTTACTGTAAAACGGATTGGATAGCCTGTACTCTCTTGAAGATATTCTAACATTGTCTCATCATTCGGCCATGCAGTTGCTACGACAAGAACACCTTCATCTACTTTTAAAGGTAACACCATATTTAAAATAGCGAACTCACTCTCAATCAACTTCAATGCCTCTCTCATAGGGACATAACTATCTAAATCAATATATTCAAGATTGTGCAAAAGGGCAATAGCGTGCGCCAATTCATCTGTTGTAACAAAATTAAGTTTTACAAGAATTTCACCAAGGACTTCATTTGTTGCTTTTTGCACATGTAGCGCCGCTTCGAGCTGTTCTTGGGAAACAGTTTGCATCTCTTTTAAAATCTCGCCGATAATCTGAGCTCTCATCATCTGTACCTTTACATGTAATAAAGGTTATTATACAATATTATTTGTTAAATAATATTTTACAATGTTGCTTTAAAGAGTTTTTAAAATAGACTTAGCTAGATTTAGAGCTTTTGAGCGGTGTGATAATTTTTTCTTAACTTCATCATCCAGCTCTCCTAAAGTTTTATTAAAACCTAATGGAATAAACATAGGATCGTATCCAAATCCGCTATCTCCGATTGCTTCATTTATGGCTGTGCCGTGCATCCATCCATGAACACAATACTCCCCATTTTTTGTAACTATCGCTATTGCCGCGGTATAGTGGGCAGGCGATGAGCTGACATTTTTATCTTTTATATCCTTAATAAGTTTATATAAATTGTCTTTGTCGTTTGCATCTTTGCCTGCATGTCTTGCGCTGTAGATACCAGGCTTTCCATCAAGAACATCAACACTTATCCCGCTATCATCGGCTATAACTATAACGTCATCATCATTTAATGCTTTAAAAACCGCTCTTGCTTTTATTAGAGCATTCTCCTTGAAACTATTACCATCTTCTATAATTTCAAACTCTTCCATAAGTTCAGAGTATGGAATGACTTCATAATCCTCACAAAGCGCTTTTATCTCTCTTACTTTACCTTTGTTTGACGTAGCCAATACCAACTTCACATACAATCCTTACAGTTTACTTTATTTACTAACTTTTTCAATCTACAAAGTTAGTGTAAACAATCTTTTAAATATAATATCACCATTATATAATATTTAAGGTATCAAATGTTTAAAAAAGTCTTTCCCCTCTCAGCAATTCTTTCTCTTAGATTCTTAGGTTTATTTTTAGTTTTGCCGGTTATATCTGTATACGCTCTGGGTCTAGAAAATTCTACACCACTTTTAGTTGGAGTCGTCGTCGGCGGATACGCACTAACTCAAGCAATCTTTCAAGTCCCCTTTGGAACAATGAGTGATAAAATAGGAAGAAAACCCACCCTTCTTGTTGGTCTTCTTATATTCTTAATTGGTTCGGTAGTATGTGCATACTCTACTGATATTTACACTCTTATGATTGGTCGTTTTCTTCAGGGTGCCGGTGCAATCGGCTCTGTAATAACAGCTATGATTTCTGATTTAGTTGAGGAAGAGATTCGCGGCAAAGCGATGGCTATAATGGGTGGAACAATTGCTCTTAGTTTTGCTCTTGCTATGGGTCTTGGTCCAGTAATTGGAGCTAAGTATGGAGTAGAATCTTTATTTATAATCACTGCTGTTTTAGCAGTTTTTGCTATTGTTCTTCTTTTTACAAAAGTGCCGACTCCTCCGAGAATCAAACATATTTACCACGCAACGGCAAAAACTTCTGATATTTTAAAAGACTCTAATCTTTTAAATATGATTGTAATTAATGCAATGCAAAAAGGTCTTATGACAGTTGCTTTTGTTCTTATCCCTATTATTCTTACTAGCACAGACTTTGCTTGGGAGAAGTCTGACCTCTATATGGCTTATCTTCCAGCTATGATTTTTGGCTTAGTTGCTATGGGTCCAGCTGCCGTTTTTGGCGAAAAGTACAACAAACCAAAACAGATATTTTTAATCTCTATAGTTATGTTTATTGGCTCATTTTTAATTATGGGACTTACAGCTGACAGTACTGTTTTTGTAGTTGGTGTCGTGATGTTTTTTATCGGTTTCAATATGATGGAGCCTCTAGTACAGTCAATGATTACAAAGTTTGCAAAAGTTCACCAAAAAGGTGCAGCTCTTGGAATTTCAAACTCCGTTGCATATTTTGCTACATTCATCGGCGGTACATCTGCTGGACTTCTCTTGGGAATCAGTGACAGAGAGACAATAGGTATATCTGTAGCTGTTATAGCAACTCTATGGCTTTTGTGGACACTTAAACTTCAAAACCCGACCAAGCACTCTCATCTCTATCTTCCGCAGGATAATGTAGATATTAAAAAATTGACAAGCATTGAAAACGAGCATATTGCCGAGTGGTATATAAACGATAGTGAAAATATAGTTGTTGTAAAATATGTAACAGGTGCTATAACGCAAGAAGATTTAAAAACTAAAATCTCTAAATAAATTGTTGTAATTTGCTGGTATACTAACACTTATGGATAAAGGGCAAATAACACTAAAAACTATATTTAATCTCATTTTAGATAAAAAACCAGCTCTTATTTATGGGCAGGTAATAACTCTACTTGCTATACTAGTAAGTATCCCTGTTCCACTTATGCTTCCTATAATGGTTGATGAAATTCTTTTAAACAAGCCATCTTATTTTGTTAACAGCATAAACTATTTTGTTGGTGAAACAACACCATTTTACTATATAGCCTTGGTAACTTTTGCAGTTATATTTTTACGGTTTGTTTACTATGCTTTTGGTGTTGTAATAACAAAAATATTTACAAAAATATCAAAATATGTCACATTCATGATACGAACAAGACTACTGCAACATTTAAAAGTAACTTCCATGAATGAGTATGAAACATTAGGAAGCGGAGCTATAACTTCAAACTTAGTGACTGATGTGAATACTCTTGACAGTTTTATTATGACAAGCGTAAGTCGTTTTGTCTCTTCCGTTTTAACACTTTTAGCTGTTGGCATTGTAATGATTGCAATTGACCCTATTTTGGGAGTTCTAATTTTAATAATTCAGCCGCTTATTATGCTACTGAGTAAAAAGATGTCAAAAATTGTAGGTGCTTTAAAAAAAGAAGAGAATGAATCAATAGAGGCTTTTCAGAATAATGTTGGTGAGACACTAGAGCTTTATGGACAAATAAAAGCAAGCAACAAAGAAAACTACTTTTTCTCTAGTGCAATAGCACAAGCGCAAGATATTCAAAAAACTTCAAATGAATATGGATACAAAAGTATTGCTTATGAAAAACTATCATACACAATATTTTTGGTAATGTTTGAACTCTTGCGTGCCTCTGGTCTTCTTTTAGTTGCTTATAGTGATTTAAGCATAGGTATGATGTTCGCCATGTTTGGATATATTTGGTTTATAATGACTCCTGTTCAGGATATACTTTCTATGCAGTACAGTTATGCATCCGCAATGGCAGCGTTAAAACGTATAAATAAAATCCTTACTTTAAAAACTGAACATACAGGAAGTAAAACTATAGATTCAAAACAAGTAGATATATCTTTAAAAAATTTAAACTTCTCTTATGCGCTGGGGAAAAACACACTTCAAGATATCTCTTTAGATATAAAAGCTGGCTCTAAAATCGCTCTAATCGGGGCAAGCGGGAGTGGAAAAACTACTCTTGCCCAGATTATTTCAGGTTTTTATGAAAAAAATAGCGGTTCTCTTACTTACAATAATATAGAGATGCAAAATTTGGATAAAACTTCATTAAGAGAAAAAATATTTTTAGTTTTACAAATGCCAATACTATTTAACTCTACTCTTAGATTTAATATTACGATGGGCGATGTAGGCATTAGCGATGAACAGATAAATGAAGCATTACAAATTGCTCAACTCAAAGAGATGGTAGACTCTATGGACAATGGACTAGATACAGTCGTTGGGCATCATGGAGTTAGACTCTCAGGTGGACAGAGACAACGCCTAAGTATCGCTAGAATGATAATTGCAGATCCAAGTGTAGTAATATTTGATGAATCAACTTCTGCACTAGATGTGCATACTGAGGCAAAGCTTCATACTGCAATCGCACCAATATTAAAAGATAAAACAGTTATTACAATCGCACACAGATTGAGCACTGTTAAAAATGTTGATATTATTTATGTATTAGATGCTGGTAAAATCGTTCAAAGAGGTACTC
Source organism: Candidatus Sulfurimonas baltica (assembly GCF_015265455.1). Classification (NCBI taxonomy): domain Bacteria; kingdom Pseudomonadati; phylum Campylobacterota; class Epsilonproteobacteria; order Campylobacterales; family Sulfurimonadaceae; genus Sulfurimonas; species Candidatus Sulfurimonas baltica. The sequence goes on from NZ_CP054492.1 coordinate 2,555,963, forward strand.
ATAAAGAGTTAGAAGAGGAAGAGGGACACTATATAGAGTTTGTTAAAAATCAATTACTCTAAAGATGATATTTTATAATATCATCTTTACGTTATGAAGAGGCTACTATATATTACTTTTTAGGAAGTACGTACATATTGTAGTAACGACCCTCAAATTTTGGTGATTTATCCATAACGCCAATATCTTCAACCATTGGCCAAATTCTTAAAAGAACATCTTTTGCAGCTTGAGGGTTAGCCATTTCACGACCTCTCAAGAAAACACGAAACTTTACATGTTTACCTTGTTCCAAGAATTCTCTTGCATGTTTAACTTTGTAGCTGATATCATTCTCAGCTATTTTTACAGACAACTTAATCTCTTTAATATCAATTTTAACTTGATTTTTTCTCTGTTCTTTAAGTTTTCTCTCTTCTTGGTATCTATATTTACCGTAATCCATAATCTTTGCAACAGGTGGTTTTGCATCAGGGGCAATTAGTACTAAGTCTAAACCTAACTCATTTGCTTTATCCATTGCCTCATCAAGAGAAACAATTCCTAAAGGTTCTCCTCCATCTACATTACATCTTAATTCCGTTGCACGGATATCGTCATTCATTATGACACGGTCTTTTTTAGTCAAAAATTTACCTCATTTATTTTAGTTTGTATAAGCGATAAGAAATCTTCTTCGCTTAGATTGTATTGCTCTCTCGTTCTTCTATCTCTAATTGCTACTGTTTTGTTCTGAATTTCATCATCACCAATAACTATTATCATAGGAACCCTAGTCTTTTCTGCAGTTCTTATTCTCTTGTTTAAAGAGTCATTTTTAGCATATATCACACTATCGGCATTAATGTCGATAAGTTTATCTGATAGTTGCTTAGCATAATCTTTATGAGTATCTGCAACCGGAACTATTGCCACTTGTGTTGGAGCTATAAACATTGGAAATTCACCGGCATAATGCTCAGTTAAAATTCCTATAAAACGCTCAAATGAACCTAAAATTGCTCTGTGAATCATAACCGGCTGAATTTTATCGTTATTCTCACCGTTATATTCTAGCTCAAATCTCTCTGGTAGATTGAAGTCGAGTTGAATTGTTCCACACTGCCACTCACGGCCAATTGCATCAGTTATTTTTATATCTATTTTAGGACCATAAAAAGCCCCTCCACCCTCGTCTATCTCATAAGGAAGATTGTTTTTGTCCATAGCATTTTTAAGAGCCTGTGTAGAAACTTCCCACACTTCATCATTTCCAACTGCTTTTTCTGGTTTAGTAGAGATCATCATCTTATAATCAAATTCAAAAGTTGACATAATCTTATCTACAAAATCAACAACTTCAATAATCTGCTCTTCTATCTGCTCTGTTGTACAAAAAATATGTGCATCGTCTTGAGTAAACTCACGAACACGGAAAAGTCCATGAAGCGCACCTGTCATCTCATGACGATGAACAACTCCATACTCAAAATATTTAATCGGTAAATCTCTATAAGAGTGTAATTCATCTTCATACACTTTGATGTGACCAACACAGTTCATTGGTTTTACGCCGAACTCTATTTCATCAATATTTGTGAAATACATGTTTTCACCATAATTTTGATAGTGTCCTGATGTTTTCCATAAATCACTTCTTAACATTTCCGGCCCACGCACAGGCTCATATCCACGCTTTCTGTGAGCTTTAAAAAGTAGAGACTCAAGTCTTGCACGAAGTCTTCCACCGGCTGGTAACCAGATAGGAAAACCTGCACCAACTTCTTCACGGAATGTAAACATTTTCATCTCGGCACCAATCTTACGGTGATCTCTCTTCTCAGCTTCTGCCATTTGGTCTAAATATGCTTTTAATGATTCTTTATCTGCGAAAGCTATACCGTATATACGAGTAAGCATCTCATTTTTTGAATCTCCACCAAGGTAAGCGCCAGAAATTTTAGTAAGTTTAAAGTATCTAATCAGTCCAATGTTTGGGAGGTGAGGTCCACGACATAAGTCTTCAAATTCACCCTGCTTATATATAGAAACAGTGTCACTCGGTATTCTCTCCATAACAGAAAGTTTCAGGTGGTCACCTTTAAACTTCTCTTTTGCCTCATCCATAGATATTTCATATTTCTCTATTTCGTACTTTTTCTTAGCAAAAGAAAGCATCTGCTTTTCAATGTTCTTTAAATCGGCTTCACCAACTTCTGAGTCAGTTTTAAAGTCATAATAAAACCCCTCTTTTACAGTAGGCCCTACGTAAAACTTTGCATCTGGATAGAGTGACTTTATAGCCTGAGCCATTAGATGGGCTGTTGAGTGACGAAGAACTTCTAAAGAGTCAGGCGAGTTATCAAGGTGTATTTGTTCACCCTCGAATCCTTGCTCTTTAGCAGTCTGTAGGTCAATTATTTCATCGTTATGTTTTATTGCTATTGCATTCAATATTCTATTCCTATTCTATATTTATCTATTACAGTTCAGTTTTTAAAATTGCACCATTTGATGCGTTAGAAACTAGTAGTTGGTATCTTTTAAGCCATTTAGATTTAACTTCATTCTTATGAGGTTTCCAAGCAGCTCTTCTTTTGGCGATAATTTCTTCACTTACATTAAGTTGTAAAAGATGGTTGTCAGTATCTAGCTCAATCTCATCACCATCTTCTATAAGTGCTATCACTCCACCCTCAGCAGCCTCAGGAGAGATATGACCAATACTTGCTCCACGAGTAGCACCGCTAAAGCGACCATCAGTTATAAGTGCGACAGACTCACCAAGCCCCATCCCCATAATAAGTGATGTTGGTGCTAGCATCTCTTGCATACCAGGACCACCCTTTGGACCCTCGTAACGAATAACGACAACATCACCAGACTTCACTTTATGACTCATTATGCCAGCAAGTGCTTCTGGCTGAGAGTTAAAACATACTGCCGTTCCTTTAAATTGCTTCATATTTCCAGTTATGCCTGCTGTTTTAACAACTGCTCCCTCTGTTGCAAGGTTTCCAAAAAGAATAGAAAGCCCACCAACTTGAGAGTAAGCATTTTCATTTGTATGAATAATGTTTTCATCTAAGATTTTAGCACCCGCTATTCTCTCGCCGAGAGTTTCGCCAGATACCATTAGAGAATCAAGGTGTAACAATCCACCACGACGAGCGACTTCACCCATAACTGCGTTTACTCCACCAGCTTTGTTTATATCATCCATATGAACAGTACTCAAAGATGGAGATATTTTTGCAATGTGAGCCACCTTGTCAGCTATTTTGTTAATGTTTTCAATTTTATAATCAACATCTGCCTCTCTTGCAATTGCTAGTAGGTGTAAAACAGTATTTGAACTTCCACCCATAGCCATATCAACAACAAATGCATTGTGAATTGCTTTTTCATTTAAAATATTTTTCATTTTAAATCTAGGATCTTCTGCCTTTGCCATTTCAACAACTCTTTTAGCAGCTTTTTTAACAAGCTCGATTCTTTCTGGAGTCATTGCTAATATTGTTCCATTTCCTGGAAGTGCTATCCCCATAGCTTCACATAAAGTATTCATAGAATTTGCAGTAAACATACCAGAACATGAACCACCACTTGGACATGCTTCACACTCAATCTCATAAAGTTCTTCGTCTGTCATCTTACCTTCAGCATGTTGACCAACAGCTTCAAATGCAGTTGCTAGGTCAATTGGTGTACCATCTTTTTTATGTCCTGCAGCCATTGGGCCACCTGAAACAAAGATAGTAGGAACATTAACACGAAGTGCTCCCATAATCATTCCTGGAACAATTTTATCACAGTTGGGGATACAAATCATTGCATCTAATTGGTGAGCATTCATTACGGTCTCTATAGAATCCGCAATAATTTCACGAGAAGGAAGAGAGTAAAGCATACCTTCATGACCCATTGCAATGCCGTCATCAACACCAATAGTATTGAATACAAATGGAACACCACCAGCCTCGCGAATAGCTTCTTTTACAATTTCACCATATTCGTGCAAGAAAAAATGCCCAGGGATAATATCTATGTAACTATTTGCTATTCCGATAAATGGTTTATCAAAATCTTCATCTTTTAAACCTGTTGCACGAAGTAGTGAACGGTGAGGAGCTTTATCAAACCCTTTTTTAATAATGTCACTTCTCATAAAAATCCTTATACAATAATTGTTATTTTTAATATAAATGCGATTATACCATTTTTTTAAATTTTTTTGTAAAAACTCTTTACAAACGAAAATTAAGTCGCTATAATTCCGCTCACTTAAAAATAAGTGTGTTCTTTAATTGCGGGAATAGCTCAGTGGTAGAGCACAACCTTGCCAAGGTTGGGGTCGCGAGTTCGAACCTCGTTTCCCGCTCCATTTATAAATTGTTAAAAATACCCCCGATGCCCGGGTGGTGAAATCGGTAGACACAGGGGACTTAAAATCCCCCGGTAGCAATACTGTGCCGGTTCAAGTCCGGCCCCGGGCACCATGGAAAATTGATTGACTGGTGCCATCGCCAAGTGGTAAGGCCGCAGCCTGCAAAGCTGCTATCCCCAGTTCAAATCTGGGTGGCACCTCCAATTTATAATACTTACAAATACAAACGTGGATCTTTGGCAGAGTTGGTCGAATGCACCGGTCTTGAAAACCGGCGAGGGTTATACCTCCCAGAGTTCGAATCTCTGAGGGTCCACCATTTTAAACCCCTATATTACATACTTTCAAGCCTTAAGAATTCATTGGGTCTCATTACAGGTCTCACATTTTACTTTTTTACAATCTATTTTTTTCACCAGTTATAAGTTCTTTATACTTTTCATCATCAATATATTCTTGTATTAGTGTATGATAATATTCAACTTTATCAATGGCAGGGTCCCCATCTTTTGTAAATATTCCAGCAATAAATGCTATCTCATTTTTTAGTTCTACACTGGTGTAGGTATTATTAATATTTCTGCCTATTGCACCACTCTTTTGTTTTTCTCTAAACTCCCTCTCTTCTCTTTCAAATATAGGAGTAAGCACTTTATATAAATCATAGACACAAAAAGCATTAGAAAAAGCAATCTTTCTTTTCTTTTTAGCTGGCATTTTCTTTAAACTATTTGGTTCTATAGCCTTCTCAATTTTCTTACCTAATAATTCCATAGGAGTTTGTATAATTGATTCATTTTCATCATAGTCATCTTTAATTTTTGATACGTAAGCCTCTAGTTCAGTTTTTGGTAAATTTAAATTAATAGGTAAATTAATAATTTTCGACTCTTTAAAACTTAGTGTAGGTCTTGTATATACTGGCTCGGTATCAATACGTTTATATTTAATATATCTATCTTCTATTGACTTAACAAAGTCACTATCTAACTTGCTTGTAGGTAAATCTTTATTTAAAGGAGTCAATGTAGGTTTATTCTCTACGCTATCCATAAGAATAATATAGTAATTACCATAGTTTTTAAATATCTTATTGACTAATGAGTGTTTTTTATTTTTGATATCATCTACTACAACTTTCTCTAGTTTTAAATTACTATCTATTTGATAAATTTCTTCTTTTTCTAAATAGTACTCGATTAACAGATACAAACCATTATCAAAATCATCTATACTTATATATTTTTTGCTTTGATACATAAGTCTAAATTTATGTTCTGAATCTAAAATTATCATATCTTCCGGAAAAATATAAGTTGATGGGTCTAATCCTAAATATACTGCATCTTTAATCCACTTATCATGGTCTTCATATTGATTATATGTTTTCATTTTATGAAATTTATCAGTACGAATTACCATTTCATATGCAATACAATTAGTGTACTCATAATCTTCATAGTCTTTAATATGTTCATATCTTGGGTCATTTGGTAATGGTAAATAGACACCATAGTCTGTATAATATTCTACTAACTTATTTAAGTTTTCAACTTGTTCTTCTGTTAAATTATCTGGATCTAGGTCTTGTAACAGAGGGGAAATATAGTTTTGAAAATCAAAATTATCTACATCTCCTATTTTTTCATATAAGTCATCAATATCTTGTTCTAAAGTAGCCATCCTGATACAACTCCTATTATAAATTTATCAACTCAAATACATATATTTTACATTCTATTTAACGACACATTATGCCCAACACCTTAGTAGTTGTAAAAACCACTACAGGCAGGGAATTTCAAAGGCTATTTTCTATTGAAGTATATCCCCTATACCTCTAACTTTTAAACACATTCTTTCTAAACTTACAAACCTAATTCAAACACTACTTTTACATTAACAATTTTTGACATGTTTCACTTATGATCTCAGGAGCATTTTTAGCATCATCGATATATTTCTCAAAGGGTGCTACTATCTCAATTTCTTCATTAAATGTTTCTCTATCTAATCTCTCAATCGAATTGTACAAATCTTGGATATCTTCTCTATTAATTTTTTCAGCTATAAACAACTTTTCTAAAATATTATCAGCATGCTTTATTGAAATAGCAATATCAATGATATCTCTTGTAAGGTTATCATTACGTCTGTAAACAATTTTCTTAGCGATTATATCTTCAATACTCTCAACATAAACATCACTACTAAAAATAGCTCTCGAATCATCAAGCAGATAATCCATAGATGAATCTTGTGTAACAAGCACATCTACTTTTATATTGTTCTTTTTCTCTAGCACTCTTATATGGTTTGACAAATCAATGTACTTACTGTTATTGAAGTTGCTTGTCTCTTCTATCCAGTGCTTTGGACTAAGATAGTTTAGCACTTGAACATCTGTTACAAATAAATCTATATCAAAACTAAGACGATGTTGAAAATAGTATATCGCCAATGCTGTTCCTCCACCAAAACGAATGAGTGAATGATCCTGATTAGGTAAGTACTGATATACATCCTTGATAAAACTATTTAAAGCATGTATCTGTTCATTATAATGCTCTTGTATAAATTCAATATTTTTCATAATGACAGTAGCACCTCATGAACTCTTTTAGGCGATATCTTATAGTACTTGGTAAAATCTTCTATCTCTTCTTGTAGTGCTTCATTCTTTATTGTCTTTAATGCATATTTATCATATGTACTTAGGTCTTCCCTCTTATAAAATAGCTTCTTTAACCCTGTAAGTGTATAGTGCTTCTTCTTATTCCCAATAGAACAATTTACTGTTGATAAAAGCATCATTGGCTTTGGTGTTTCATACTGTTGTGATTCTACTATCTTTTTTACATCTTCAAGAGATATACCTTTTAGTAATTGAGCAAGAATATTCTTCTTGTTATCTTCTTTACTCCAATCAGACATTGTTGATGGAGCAATACCAAATACTTTATATATATCTTTCGTTTTCATAGGTATCCTCCTTTTTTATAATTATACGATATTCGTACTAAAATAGCAAGTAAGTACCCGTATAGCTTTTTAATTCTATCTAATGCCAAAGTACAATCTTTCTCTATAAACCCCGTCATAGGGAACGGAGTGAACGATAGGGGCATCAAACGAAGTGCGATAGAACTTCAATTGTATAGTTTATGACTTAATAGGAGCTATACCTTGAGATTGAAAGAAAATATAACCATATATTATAGATATACCAAAGCACTAAAAGGCTTTGAAACACCGTCAACAGAAGGACTACGATGATTGTAGAACCAAAAGAGATTAAGTTTTTCTCTATCCCACAAGAGATACTTAAAAAAATACTAAATGGAGGTATTTAGCCGTGCTACCTATCGGAACTATTTTAACAATTATTTCAACTACAGCAGTTATTTTAAAAGAGACCCTTTCAGATAAAGATTGAAGTTTTAGCCCTAGGCTTTTAACCAACCCATAAACATAAATAAAGGAAATCCATATGTCCACTATTCCATCAATTTTAACTAATGAACAACTAAAACAACAAGCTCCATCAATTTTTTCAGATTCGCCTATAGAATCTGTTTCATCCATGTATCATTTTGTAAAAACAAGTGAAGTATTGAAAACTTTTCGTGAAGCAGGCTTTTTTCCAATTTTATCTGGAGAGGCAAAATCTCGTACAAAAGAGGGGCAACCATATGTCAAGCATTTAATTCAGTTTAGATCGCTTGAAAACCTTCTTAAAGTACCTAAAAACGGTCTATATTATGATATCTGTATAAAAAATAGCCATAATAAAACTAGCTCTTTTACCCTTGAATTATCTTGCTATAGGCTTGTCTGTAGCAACATGCTCACAATTTCTACAGATCAATTATTATATCGAAGGATAATTCATAAAGGATTTCAAGCATCTAAGATAACTAGAGCTATAGTAGAAATGGTAAATTATATACCTACCGTTGAAAAAGAGATTGAACAAATGAAGCAAGTAACTCTTAATGACATTGAAGCTTTAGCTCTCAGTAAGATAGCAATTGATATTCGTTTCGATACAGCAAAACATGATATAGATCCACAAGAACTACTTACTATAAAACGTCCCGATGACTCTTTTCCATCCGCCTTTAACATCTATAACCGCCTTCAAGAATCTATCATCAATGGTGGTATCAAATTAAAAGACAAAATGAGTCAAAAAGTTCTAACAAGTAAATCTTTAACATCAATTGATGAAAGGATAAAACTGAATAAAGAACTATACAAGACTATGCAGAACCTCATATCTCTGAAATCAGAGTCATATATGATGGCTGCATAACAAAAGGATAAATATTATGAAAATGACAAACTATCGCTTACAGACAGAGATGGAGCACATTAAGCCAGAGAGCCAAGAGTGGTACAAAGACTATGTCAGACAGGTTCTAGAGAGTAATAAGCCCTATCATGCTAAAGCAGACTACATAGGCTTATCCATCCAAGAAATCCAAAACAAGATAGATTACCTAGGAAATGATATTAAAGAGATGACAGCTCTTAAAAAGACTCTCACAGCCTCAAAAGCTACAGCACTAGAAGCTACTGCTTCAGTTTTAGAAGAATATGGAATTGACCGTTTAGATGGTACTTCAATCTCTTCTATAACTATTACACCACATAAAACAAAACTCAAAGAGACTTTTAAAATCATAGATGAGGAAGCGCTTATTAAACTTGGCTTTTATACGGTTATTGTTGATGAGAAAAGTGTAAAAGCTGAAATGCTAACAGTTGAGGGGATGGATAAAATTGATGCCTTTGTAGAAGTAAGTGTAATAAGTGAAGAAGTGCCCGCTCGTATCAAAGTAAATGCTAGAAGATCTAGCTCAAACAATCAAGCAAGCGAACTACTAAACTTAGTAGATTCGCAAGCTGCATAACAGGAGATAAAATGTTTTCAGAAAATCAGATAAAAGCACTAGGATATAACCTTGAAGAAAGTCGTGTAAAGTCCATAGACAAAGCCGGATTAAGCTTCCGATACCTTGAAACTTTTGACTGTATCAATGTAGCCAATACCATCTTTAATTTTATGTGGGACTACACAATCTCTCGCTTAGAGGAAGTTTCAAGGGAAACTAACCAAAATGGTAACCATGTAATTACATTTAGTGCTATCATAAAGGTAAAAATCTATGATAATCAAAGAAACTTCATAGAAAGAGAAGATACCGGAGTCGGTACAGGTACGGCTCGTATGCTGGGCGATGCGATAGATAATGCTTCAAAAAGTGCAGTATCAGATTCTTTGAAACGCGCACTGAGATCTCTAGGTGGACAATTTGGAAATAATTTGTATCAAAAGACAGCTAATACAAACCAAAATAATCAACAAAGCTACCAACAACCTACACAATTACAACAGCCGCAACAACAATATAACCAGTCACCGAATAATCAAGTTCTTAACAATACACCTCAAGATTATTCTAGCCTTTACAACATCGGCTTAAGCATAATGGAACAAGGTCAAAACTTAGTCGTTGTTGGAGATGATATTTTTGCTAAGAAAGACAGCATTAAAGCATGTGGTTTTAGATGGAACGGAGAATTTTGGTGGAAACCTCTCGAAAAACAAGCTGCATAGAAGGAGACTTACATGTATAGAAATCCTTTAAGACCTAATCTTCTACTTATAGCACTTACTGTAGGTTGATTCATTGGTGCTCTAGCTTGTAAAGATGGTGTGTATTATGAGTAAATTAATACCTGATGAATTTTTAGTATCTATCCCCGACTTATACCAAACGGAAGGTTCTCTTAATCCCATATGTCATATTAAATTATTCACACCTGACTCTAATTGGAGTTGGTATATCATTGAGTTCTCAAAGGCTGATAAGAACACCTGCTACGGCTATGTACAAGGATTAGAACATGAACTTGGCTACTTCAACCTATCTGAACTTGAATCTGCCCGTGGTCAGCTTGGTTTAGCGATTGAACTAGACTTATCATTTATTCCTACAGCATTCGCTATTATCAAAAATTATGACTATGAAAGTAGCTGATATGAACGAACTAAGAATCAACTCATTTATAAAAATACTGAAGGATGATAAAAGTGTTCACTTCTCTTATAATGAGCACTACTACGAGATATTTGAATCAATTACCGACAGTGGATATATTGTTAATGTTTACTCCAGTGATGAGAAAGATGAAGGTAATGACTACATCGATAAATACTTGATAGATGGAGGTATTTGTACTGGTTCAGCTATAGATGCTATTTACTTTATGTTGTAAGAATATAACTTAACTATTTAATTGTTATTACTTTATTTGGTAAACATTGCTATCAACTGTCTTATTCTATTTCTTTAATAAATATATTATTTATATTTTGTACTATTGATAGGGGCTTCGCCCCTCACGTTGTCTCTTTTTTGCTTGCTGCTATGGGTGCTATCTTTTCGCTTACGCTCTTTCTTTTTATGGGCTGTTCTTCTTTCCTCCTGAGATGCTGCTCAGGTCATCAAGTTAGCCTAACTGTGTTAGGAATGTATTTTTCTTTTCATTGGGAGTTCTAACAATAATATTATTGTCATATAAGAGTAACTATAAAAGATAAATATTGTTTTTTAGACTTACTAGTTTGACTTATCTCCAATAATATATTGCCAACTAAGTAGTCTTAATGTTATGATTTCTCAAATATACTCTATGTATCTTCTGTACTGGAATATTTATCTAGTGACAAGCGTGAGAGATAATCAGATGATTCTAGCTAAACTAATTAAAATATAAAATAATTGTTAATGAAAGCTTATTTTACAGTTTCTCTCAAAATAATATACCTTAACCTTAAAGTGACATCAAACTAAATATTCTTTCTAAGTTAACCTTACCATATCCATAATAATTATTTCTTTCATTCTCATAAGATACATTACCTATCTTATCGCTACTATTTTTTAATATATTCTCAATCTCATTTCTCGTAAGGTTTGGATTTTTTTCAAGCATAAGTGCTATAACTCCACTTATAATTGGAGCAGATGCAGAAGTACCAATAAATGAGTTTGAATCATTGTATAAAAGATAATTATCATCTATTGAAGATATTCCATTGCTGCCCATACTGTCTAAAGTGGTTATCCCTATATCATAACCACCTGGGGCTACTATATCAAGGTTTTCACCATAGTTGCCATACCATGCTCTTAAATTATCTTTATCTGTGGAACCTACAGATATAACTTCTGGTATAGATGATTCATCATTTCCCATATCTCTATCATCATTTCCACTAGCAAAAACGATTATGGTTCCTTTTCCGTCTCTACCTGTATTTGCCAAATCTACAATTTTATCTTTTACACTTTGTGATACATCATAAGTACCCCAACTACAATTTATAATATCTGCTCCAAATTCTTGAGCTTTGTTAAAAAGTTCAATCGTCTCACTATCACTCATACCTTCTTTATGTTTTAGAAATATAATTTTCGATTTACTTGCTATGCCTTGTATTCCTTTAGAGTTTACTCTTGCTCCTATTATCCCAGTTATAGCTGTACCATGATAATCACTTTGATTTGTATGCGATACGTTTGTAGACTTCGTAGATACGTTATAGCTGTTTATAATTGAACCTTCTAAGTCTTCATGTGTTGTATCTAGTCCATCATCTATAATAGCTATCTTGACACCATTTCCTGTATAACTTTTTAATAAGTTCACTGAATTTATATGTGCGTTTTCATTAATATTATTTTGAGTATAAAAAGTACTATTGTGTTCTAAGTACCATTGCTGATAATAATATGGTTCAGATTTAAGTGTAACATCTAGAGTATTTTGAAGTGTATCTATATAATGTTCTAAAGCTTCATTTTGAAATATTAGATTTCTTCCAATAGAAGTTAGTGTAGTATTTAAATCATTTTGTGCTGTATTCATATCTGATATATCTAAACTAAATCCTATTAAATTATCTCTTGTTATTGAGTTTATATCTATTCCATTTGTTGCATTGTTATCTGTATCTAATGACTGAACCAATTGTATAAAGTTTAATACTCTTATGTCAGTAATATTGTCATTTTCTAGTCCATAGAGTTTTGCGGGTGTAAGCTGTTCTATACTTTGAGCAGTTGAGATTATGAAACTACCTAAATTTATACCACCAATTGTAAAAGTTACAGTTGAGTTAAGAGGACAAGTGAAGTTGCCATCTATTGTAGTTATGTCTATTGTTGAATCACAACTGTATGTTACACCGCTTATAGCCGAATCTAACAAGACTCCAGTAACAGTTTGAATACTAGATGATGGGTTACTAGATGATGAACTCCCGCCTCCGCTACAAGCTACGAAAAATAGAAAAATAATGGGAAAAAGAATCTTTTTTAGCATACTATCTACGAATTCTTTTTTTGATAAAATTAGGGTGAGCGTATTCTACATATTCTTTTTCAGTAAGTCTATTTGATATGTCTATTGTTAAGCTTTTATCTGTAGTTTTTAATAAGTATAGATTTTTATCTAAATTCTTTTCAATTGATATATTGAACTTTGATAATAAGTTATTTATCGATATATCATTTTTTAGTTTGACAATTAGCTTATCTGTTATACCTAATACTACACCTTTTTCATTTTGATAGTAGTCTATATTTGAACTGCTTCTTAATGAGATATTATAAGGGATTAAATATACTTTTTGATTATTATGATAGTAATAGCTGTCACTTGCACAAGCAAGTTGCAAAATTGATATTATGATTAATAAGGACTTTTTCATATTATTAATCTCAAATTAGAATGATAAAAAAATTATGGAAATAATCATTGGAAAAATAGCGAAATATAAAAGTTTTAACAAATCAGATCGTAGTACAATTAATTTATTATTTTTATAAGCTATACCCGTATCACCTATTTTGTATCCTGCCATTGAACTATAAAAAGTGGTTCCTCTATGTTCAATTGAATTAATTAAATAAGTAAAAGTATAGACTCTTCCTCTTCCTACAGGAGTCATATTAGGCATACCATCTTTACCATATTTATAATCTATGATTTTTATTTCTATTTTTTGTGATAAAAATAAACTCACTATAAAAGAAAAAAGTAACAAACCTATTAAATAAAAAATAGAAAGGAATAAAACATCCTCTAGATTTTTATTAAAGTAAAAATGCCCTACCCCTATATATAAAAAATATAGAGGGAGGCTAATAAACAATATTCTTCTTATCATTTTGTTTATAATTACTTACTTGGAAGATTTAGAAATAAACTTTTCTCTTCTTCTAAGTTTCTGTCAATATTTCTTGAAACACCACTATACTCTGTACTTTGAATACAGTTTGATGTACATCTAACAAGCTGACCATTTATGATATCAAATACTTTCCAGTATTCTCCATCCTCATTTGGTACATTATAAGTAGTTGTTGTATCTCCATAATATATCTCAACTTTTGCAGATGAGTCTTTTAATGTGCTACTACCACTAAAATGATAAACATAATATGAATAAGTTGAAGAACTACTAACATCTGCAATGGTTGCTGTTTCAGGACCAAAACTTGATGTATCATCTGTATCTAAACTATCGCCATTATTATTCATATTAGAGTAATAAATATGATAATCCGTAGCATCTCCTGTTTTTTTAACTAAATGACTATCTAAATCACTTGGATTTTCTCCCCAACTTAATTTTATTCTCATTTCACCTGAAGTTAATATAGGTGAAATTGATAAATCCTTAGTAATTGTTTCACTACCTACAACATAAATATTTTCACTCGCAGTAATATAGCCATCTTTTGAAATGTTAAAAGTATAATATCCAGTAGATAAAGTATTAATTGAATAGTTACCATTACTATCTGATACTAATGTATCTATTATTGTTCCACTCGTATTATCTCTATCTTCTCTTATGTCAATTGTTGCACCTGAAATATTTCCACCAGTTACAGCATCTTTGATTTTACCATTATATGTTCCTATTGCATCAGCTAGTTCTGCAGACGAAATAATAATTTGTTCAAAAGAATTAACTCCAGAGACTATCTCATATTCCTCAGTTATAAAATCATTATAACCATCTCTTTCTACAACTACTCTATAAGTTCCTGGCATTAAGTCACTAAATTCAAAGTTACCATCTTGACTTGTAGTAGTAGAATTTGACAAGGTAGTTAATCTTATCGTTGCACCAACAATAGGATTATTATTCTGATCTTTTACTGCAGATGAAAAAGTTCCATATTCTGGAATGTATACTGCAATCTCACCTTCATTTACTTCTGATTGTGTATTACCATAGTACGCAAGATGTCTAATACAGTATCTTTTTCCTTCTTCGATATTATGTATACTTTTTACATCGTCAAAATTTATTGAAACATAATCATTTTCTATTTCAAATCTACTATCATACTCATTTATACTTGTTATGAAACTAGTAGTTGTATCATCACAAGTTCTAGATGTGTCATTATAGTCTGATATATAAAATTTAAATCCCTTTTCTTCTTCATAAGAATCAACTACTGAAGAAGGCCATTGATAAGAATTAAATCCTGTAATAAAAAACTTTTTAATACTAGTTCCTGTAATTGATACATTTACAGGTTCTTCAGGAGCTAAAAGTTGTGCTTTAAATTCAGAAAAAATATTTTCTTCTATATAATTTTCATCATCATTATCATTGCTAAACTTTAAAGTTCCTCTCCATGTCTGTCCAGTAAAACTGCTTAAATCATTGATATTAACTGAAATGGTAATTTCTTCAGTATCATTTGCACTTAATGTACCACTTTCTTTTGAAATATCAAAAAGAGTTGGTAAGTAGCCACTCGTGTCTAAACTCCAATGTAAATCTTCATCTCCTGTATTTCTTACTTGAAATACATAATTTGCATAATAGCTTTCATTTACATATAAAATTTCATCTATTGGTACTGTAGATACTTCCAAATATGCTGGCTTTTGTTCATTTGTAGAAAGTTCTTTTTTCCAAATGTTATATACTACATCAAAAGAAGTATTACCTAAAAATCTGTTATTTGCAGATGTTAAGACATTTTTTAAAGAATCTGGCATATAACTTCCTGCAATAAACCTTGGTCTTATCCCTATTTTAGCATCCACTTTTTGAGAAGCAGCAGCTTGAAAACCATTATTGTATTCTCCACCTGCCTTTGCTGTGTAGTATCCTCCAGCTTGTACAGTAGCTCCTAAACCAATAAAATTTTGAAATAATATTCGAGGTTGTGGTTCTATAAATGCACCCACACTTACTTCAATATTTGTTCCAGGCATTTCTCCTAACATATAATAATTTGTTGCAGAAGATTTAATAGATGTTGCTTCACCATTACTATAATTTACTCCAACTGTTCCTGTTGTATTCCATCCAACTCCAACAGTTAAAGCTGTATTTGAACTTCCCTTAACACCAATAAATACTGGTACATCTACTTGTGTATATAAGTAACCTATCCAAAATCCAAAACCCAGTGATTTTAAATCAGAACTATTTTCATTCGTAACTATACTAGGAAGATTTAATAAACTGATTTTTCTTTCTAATTCAAATCCTGCCGTAGCAACAAGTTTTGCCTCACCAATATTCTCAATCTGATATGCAATTTTCGCACTCTTAACATTTAAGAATTTAGTATTTATGTCAATTATAGGTTTAATTTTAAAAGATATTTTACCTTGAATTGAAACAGCTTGTGTTTGATCATTACTTTCCCATATTTTCCATGTACCTACCAAATCATCCACAGTTCTATTAATGCTATGGCTAGGGATAGGTGCAATAGTAAATATATCATCACCTTTAAATCGTGGAGGCAATAATTGCATACCTTTCGCTCTTAAGCTTCTATTGATTGTAGCTTCATTAGTAAGATCATCATGTGTTAAATTTTTGTTAAAGCTTATTCCAGCTTGGCTAAACACATCTAAAACAGAAGCTCCTTCTGTTTCAAATATATAATTATAATCATCTACTTTAACTTTTGATAAAACTTTTCTGGCAAATCTTTGAGATGTTCCCTTCGCAACAATTATATCATCTACTACAATAGCTTCTACAAAGTCTCTACTTGAACTATTTACATCTAAATCCAAACTTACTGTATAGTTATTATCATTAATCGCAACAAAATAATTAGTAACATCTTTTACATTATCGTTGAGTAGTGACTCTTTATATATTATTGATGGACTCACTTGTCTATCAGATGAAATATTTTGTATAGAACAAGTTAACCCATCTGTTGAAATAAGATCACACCCATTCCAAGCATTTATCTTAACATTATCACTTAAGCTAATAGTAAAACTTACATTTGAGTCTTTTGTTATAAAATCTTTTAATTTACTAGTATTGTTGTCATTATTAAAAAATAAAGAACTTCCAATTGAAGTAATACTTGAATCAAAGCCTGGAATTAATTCTACTTTGTAAAAATTATTATCTCTTTTTATGTTATTTGAATTAAATGTAAGTTTTTGAGAAAATAAATCATTTAGTTTATTTTCAATCACACTATTATTACCATCATTATGAATACTATTTGCTAGCGAGTCCTCTCCCGTTAATGCAGAATAATCAAAATCAAGTTTATTCTTTGATTCACTATCTATTGGGACAAAGTTATTTATATCTCTATATGAGATAGCATCTCTATTTATGTTTTCTTTTAGTAATTTAGCACTAACTATATTCATTGCTTGTTCTAAATCATCTTGATGAACTTCACCTATTAAGTGCTTAACATAAGAATATAATACTTCACTAAGTAATGTAACATTTACATTTCCACTTTTTAAATCACTAGCTTTTGCTAATCCTCTAATGGTACCACTATTCGTAGTTGGTGTGTCATCTAGAATACCATCATCATTTGTATCAACGTCTTGACCACCTGAGATAGAAATCATTAACATTTCAGTGTCTGGAATCCCAGTTAACGCTACTGAATATGCACCTAAATTACCTGTTAGTGTTTCTTCTATTGAGTTCTCTAAGTCAGTTAACTTATAAATTTTAACAGTCGCACCTTTTAATGGTCCCATTATTGCATTATTTGAATTATCATTAATTGAGTATGAACTTGTTGTAGTGCTTGAATCACCACCTCCACCACCACTACATCCTATAACCATAAAGGCAAGTAATATCGCCAATATTAAACTAAGTTTTTTCATTTTTTAAATCCTTGAATATTTTAAACATGACTTCCAAAAGTAAATATCTCATAGGGGGGGGGCAATGTTTATGATGAAACTGTACAGTATTTTTATTTATAATATGCTTAATAATGTTAAAATTAGAATTAATTTTTTTTGTTATTATTTGTAATATTTAAAACCCCTTCATTAGCACTTTGACTATGACTTAAATGGTCAACTGTCTGATAGTAGGATGTAACTGTTCCACTATGTTGATGACCTAAAGATGCAGACAACACTTGTGCTGGTACGCCTGCTCTTCCAAGAACAGAAACTAAAGTATGCCTGAAATAATGCATTGTCAATTCTGATTTACAGTTTGTGCGCCTAGTACTCCATGGGCTTTACTTTGTGGTGTTGTTACAGGTACAGCAAGCTGGGTAGGGGTTGATACTGCCTTAACAAAAATCGATCAAGCATTTAATGAATATAATTTTCAATTGAGTGTTAGAAAAATGATAGATGCAGAAAATCATACCTTAAAAACTTTGATAAAGGCTTCCTATCACAAGTGGGTACTTAATATTTTTGAAGAACTAAATGAAAGTAGAAGTAATTTAAAATCACCGCACGAACAATTACAAAAAAATATATAAACCTCTTCCAGCATAGCTTTTTAGGCTATACTGGAGAGTATCTTCTCAGTTTAATCGTAGATGCTCTATTATACAGGTAAGAATATAATTATTTAAATAAAATCAACCTTCTGACCGCTAATTAAGCTCCAATCACTAAAGAAATAATTCTTCATTTCATCATTAGTTTTAAAAATAAAAAAATTATGCAAATTATCGAATATTTTCATTTGTTTCATCTTGTAAGTAACTATATTTTTAAGAGTTTCAAACTCACAGACTACTACCACCCGGTTAGATCTTTCAAAGTTATACTTTTGAGATGCTATTCCCTCTGAAATTGCTATAGCATGTAGACACAACTGCTCTATAAGCCTTTTTGATGATTTTCCATTGTGTTGCTCGAATAAAAAGAGATAATCCCTCTCAGCTACCTTAAACTTAGTAATAGCATCAGGAATGAAAGACACACCATTATCTAATTCAAGACTATTAATAGCC
This sequence comes from Candidatus Sulfurimonas baltica, assembly GCF_015265455.1. Taxonomy (NCBI): domain Bacteria; kingdom Pseudomonadati; phylum Campylobacterota; class Epsilonproteobacteria; order Campylobacterales; family Sulfurimonadaceae; genus Sulfurimonas; species Candidatus Sulfurimonas baltica. The sequence goes on from NZ_CP054492.1 coordinate 2,574,653, forward strand.
TTTAAGTGTTGGATTCTATCTTTACTCCTGTTATTTCCAACTTTATCAAAATCATAGTTTAAAAAAACAACGCTACCATCATTACAATTCAGCCATTCTCTTAAACATATATGAAAATCAATGGTGCTCTTTCTATGAAAATAAGTTTGAGTTGATGTCGGCTTACTTTTCGTTGCTTTAATTTGATCCTCTGGGTAATCTAAGTCTTCAATCAAAAACTTGACACCCCTGCTAGTTAAGTAATAAATAGATTCCAGCTTACCCTTTTCAGGGTCTACCGGAAATGTGATTTTATCGATTAAAGGTCGCTTTTGGTCTGTGAGCTGCTTAAGATTATTTGTCACATCCCCTCTATGTTTATTTAGTCCTAATTTAACAAGCTGTGAAGAGGTTAAAAATTTATATGTAGCTATATGTTTCATCGCTTCTATGTGTTTATCTTTTAAATACATCCCATCCTCCTTAAAATTCATCTATAAATGGAACTAAGGAGCTTTCATCTACTAGAACTTCAGTTTCAAGTGTTTGTTTAAACTCGGCATTATTCATTGTCTGTAAACTTTCATCTTCAATTGGTCTATAATAGTGCTTAGTGAGATACTTTAAATGCTTCTTCCACTTCTTAGAACTTATAGCATTTTTGTTACCTAGAAACTTCGTTGTATGCATTATTTTTACAGCTGGTATTGAGCCAACTTTTAAGAAAAATTCACCTACATTAAGGTTCTCCATCTCCTTAACATCTACTTGAATCTCTTTACTCAATATTCTAAGATTTTCATAAGAATTTTTCCCAATAAGCTTAATATTCGTACAACTAAGGATGATACTTTTTAATTTACTATCAAGTTGAGATATTGACTGGTGGATTAAGGTTACAGAACATCCATACTTTCTACTATCTGTAAGTATCTCTTCAATTGTTACACCAATATAGTGCTGGAATTCATCAAGATATAAAAATGTTTGAGGTCTTAAGTGCGGAGATAATTTTTCTCTCTTGAGTATAATTCCTTGAATCGTCGCCATCATTAATCTGTTATATAAACTCATCGTATTTTTCATCTTAGCTTTTGAAGTTTGAAAAATAAGTATTTGACCAGGAGTGTTTATCTCTTTTTCTACATCAATCTTATTTTCTCCGCTGATAAGATTAGCAAATTTTTCATCATTTAAAAAAACCTGTAATTTAGTTCCGATAGCATCTTTAGTAACTTCATATTTATCCATATTAAACGAAGATTTAAAGAAAATCCTATGTCCTTTAACAGGACTCTTTTTACCTAATTTTATAAGGTCCGCATTATTATTAGGATCCATAAATCTTTGTAAATCAAAGATACCCAAGTGATCTTCTCTAAGTATAGTTGAGATACAAGGGATCAAAACTGCTGTCATATTGATTGACCATTCTATTCCAAGTCCAATTTCAAAAGCACTTAACAATTCTTGAGACTTAAGAGCTATCAATTCTTCATCTTTAGTTGTAGTTTTAAATGGATCAATAGTTGGTATTTTATCTTTATGCATAAAGGGGTTAATTAAAATTAATCTCTTTTTATCTTGAATTCCTTTGGCTATCTCTAAAGCAAAATCTCCATGAGGGTCAAAGACCACTACACTGCTATCTCCCTTTTTTATTTTAGAATTTACTAATGATTTAACTAGCTCTGTTTTACCGACGCCAGAAGCTCCTGAGACATGAGTATGTTTTAATAACTCTTCCGGTGGAATCAATATATCAAAGTTACTATCTGTTGGATCCAAAGTTAGACTACTAAGATTAGACCTTATAGAGCTTAAGATAGAAGGTTGTATCATAGATATAAAATTTGCCTTTCTAGGTCTCCTTCCCTTCCCTTTCACTTCTTTAGTTGCTGCTGTGTCCATATCTAATGGAACAACTTTAATTGGACTACTTTTATCATTCAAGTTCTTATTTATTACTTCAATATCTATAGCTTTAGCACGTCTAATCTCATTTGTTAAATTTGAACTATGCTCAAAATCAAGAGAGAGCATATTGTCTTTTTCAAACTTATCAAGCATCTCTTCAGTAATAGCTAGATTGAACATTTCTTGTTTAATAGACTCATCTACAACCGATAGCTTATCCAGTAGGCAATCAATTTTATTTGCTAATTTAACAAATGTTTTCATTAGCATTATAGGATGTGCTACTGGTGTACTATTAACAATTATAGGCTTATGATTTTTAGTTCTATTATCCTTCCACAATGTTTTCTTTGGAAATCTAAAGCTATTTGTTTTATCAATACCTTCAAATATAAATCTATAGATAGTTTTTAGAATTTCTATCTCTTTTTTAGATAACGTCACTCCAAGCAATTTATTATCGTTTACTACTTTTAACAACCTATACAATGGAAATGAAACTTCTGTAAATAGATCCATCCGTATATAGTCTACCTCTTCATTTTTAACATTATATATGTTGTTATAAGATTCGATAGTCTTACTATCATCAACTATAGTATGCTTAAGTTCTGCATCCATTTTTATCAAAATATCTTGGCTTGCTTTATTTTTAATAACGCCATACAACTTAGACCATGTCTCCGTCATATTTTGATTCACAATATCTTCTGCACTTGAGTTATCAATTTCATGTAAGCTGAGTACAAGTTGATTTAACTCTTGATTATTCTCGTTATGCAGCTCTGGGTTAGAAGCAAATTTTATCAAATACGAAAACACTACATCTATTTTTGATGAAAGAACTGCTGAAATATGCTTTTTAATCAAGTGAGCACTACAATCTTTCTTCTTACTAGTAAGATTTAATAATAAGAACTCATTTCTTAGTGGTATATGACCACTATTTAGAAAGAATGATTTTTGATTACATTGTACCGAGGTCTTTATAATATTTTTAGTGTCTGTAATTAAATTGTTCTCTTCTACCTGAAGACCTATTGATTCTAAAATCTTTTTTTGTGACTCTACAAAACTCATAAGTTATCCTTTGTATATTGAGTACCCTGAATTTGATGCTCTTCAAGCCATTCATTTATGGCTTTCCTTTTATACCTAACATAGCCACTTACCTTACTAAATGGTATTGTTGAGCTAGTACTAGCCATCCTCATTTTTGCTTGAGTAGATTTACTAAAACCATACTCTATTGATAATCCCATAGGGGATAACCATTCATTTTTGAGTTTCTCTTCTTTATCAGTATCTTCTAAATTCTTAGACATACTAAGTCCTTTTTTTGAATTTAAAAATTGCAATTTTTATAAGTGCCGGAAATAAAAGTGTTTAAACGCGTTTCTTTTATTTTCCTAACAGTGTAAGTATAGAAAAGTAGTTGAAATTTTATAGAGGGGAAAAATTGAGGAAATTTCCCCAGAAGGATTATTTGGATTTTATGATACGGGATATTTTCTTAAAAATTAAGTAAAAACTTATTAAATAGCTTCTTCTATTTTATGAAGAATTTTTAGTAGCTCTTCATAAGTTGGTGGACTACCAATTATCATACTTTTAGCCATATCTTCATAATCTACTTTGAAATTATGATTTAACTCATTTGTTGGAACTATCTTTATATTTTCGGGTGTGGCATTTGAATAATCAGCTCTATTATCTTTATAAAAAGTAGATTTGTGTTTGACTACATCAGCTAATAATTCCAGGTTATTGATAGCCATTATCCCATATTCACTATTGTATAGTTTTACTAAATCATAGATATGTCGGCTCATGTGATTTCTCTTCTCTATCCTTGACGGCTCATTTCTAGAGTTTTCAGCATGTAAAATTGTAGCTTTCTCCCAGAAGGTTCTATCAGGACGAAGTATTTCAACTTCTATAGGATCACTCTTCTCTAAAACTTGCTCAAAAAAACTATCTATACTTCTTGTAATAGTTGGTACTCTCGCCGACCTTACTCCTGCTTCTACTTTTATTACAGGCTGAACATAACTCTCCCCGTACTCCATATCTTCTAATAATTTTGGGTAATGGATAAAGAGTGTCATCTCACCTTCTGACACTATGTCAAAAGGCAAGTTAGTAATTTTGCTTAGTTCGTCCTCAACAATACGCAATAAAATATCATCAGTATATTTTTGACCTAGGTTCTTGATATTTAAAAGCTCTCTTTCTAATTTCTTATTAGACCAGTTACTCTCATCATCAAAATAATTCCAAGGGTTTTCAAACTCGCCATAGTGTTGTTTTAATGTGTCAATAGAGTATGTAACATCTATATCTTCAGAAAATCTATCTATTAAATCAAATCCTTTAGATAAAGAAGTACCTCCCTTAAACAAGATTCCTTCTGAACCATTTTCTCCGAATAAAATATGCAATAAAATCGTTACCCATAAATCTTTTTCAACTACAATAAGGGGTAAACCCTTCTGTGTTGCAACATGACTTAAAGCAGCTTGCTGTTCCTCTAATGGTAGTGTAAAAAACTCTTTAATGTATTTCATTTATAATCTCACTCACTCTAGTTTTTACCCACAATGGATAGTATCTCGAAGCCATATCTAAATCCTTGACATCTGAAACCTTTAGTTTACTGGCAAAGTCTTTTACTAAGTCCTTATCATCAAAAGCATCTTTACCGAGGTAGTCAATTGCGCTTAAAACAAGACCTACTCTTTTATTAGATGTAGTTAGTTTTTTAGCATTTATTCTTTTAAATACTATCTCGGTATTTCCAACAAACTCACTTTTATGTAGTTTATCATTGAGATATATATACTTCATAGGTACTTGATCTGATAAACCCAACATATTTAAAGCCATCGAACCATCTGGAACTATGTGAGCATCATTTAGTTTAGCGATAGCTTGTGCGATAGCAGAGGGGTTAGGTAATACATCTCCAAAGAGGGAACTCTTCTGTGGCTTGTAATATATCCCTTTTCTAAATCGTTTAATCACACCATCAGCATTTAACTTACTTAATTCTTTCTCAACACTATTTTGATTAGCATCTAGAAATCTAAAACTATTAGAAGCAAAGACAACACCATTAGATAGGGATGATATTTTAGATTGTACTCTAGTCGTAATGGGTTGTGTCATCTTCTGCTCCTTTAATATTCAGTATTATTAATTAATTATACTGAATTTATACGCTTATGTCAATAATTGAATTATTTGTTACTTAGTACCTAATAATTTTGCTGATATGTCATTTGTATTTCTTGTAGCAGTCTCTCTTTGTAATGATAAATACTTTTTAAGTGTTGAACTATCATTATGTCCAAGTAGTGCTGTTAAGTCTCCAAGACTCGCACCCATCGCACTTAATGCACTCACAGATAAATTTCTCATCCAGTGAAAAGTGAATTCTTCTATTCCTGATATAAATCTTATTTTAGGGTAATGGTCTTTAGTATGCTTAATCATAAAAACATCTCCTCTCGTGTCCACAAACTCAAGTAGTGCATCTCTGACATCTCTTGCTAAAGCAAATGTCATATCGGTATTTACTTTTGAGTTACTTCCTCGTACTAAGTACTCATTAGTCTCAAAGTTTATATCTTCCCATTGTAAAGTTAAAACCTCTTGTAATCTACGCCCATAAAATCCGAACAAAAATAATGCTCTATGATGTGGATTCTCATTACATTGTATGCTCTTCGTATCACTAATAACTACGAGATCATCTGAGCCAAATAATTGATGTATAGTCTCATGTATTTTCTTATATTTGTTTACAGCATCTGTAACAATCTTTTTTTCTTCAAGTTGCTTGCGAACAGGTATATGACTTTTTTTAATAGGACTCTTAACGATTAAGTCATCTTCAACCGCTAAATCAAATAGTGGTTTTAAAATTTCATATGCTTTTTTTCTTGTTGCTGGTGCGAAATCCTTTAGCGATACATTTAAAGAGGTAAACTGAGCAGCTTTAACATCTCGTAGTTTTAGTTTCGCAAGTTTTAATAAATGCTTTTCAAAATAGTAATCGTAATTACGGATAAGAATATCATTCCACCCTTTTACAATTTTCACTTTTTCCCAATAATCTCTTACTGTTGCATTAACATCTGCCGAGAGAGTATTATCATGAATAATTTCATCTTTGATTCTATCAAGTTCTCTTCTTGCTGTTTTTAATCGGTCTTTAGGAGAATGAGATTTACTACTACTCCATAATCGACTATATCGTTTTCCCTCTACAGAAAAATCAAACCAAAACCTAACTCCATCATTATGGATTTTAATACCAGCATCATTAGTTTTATTATAAGATTTTTTATCTATTGCCATGTATAAACCTTTAAGTTTTCATTGGGTCTCGTCTTGGGTCTCATTAGGTCTCGTGTTTAGGTCTCATTTTTGAAGATATTGAGAGGAATAAATCGGAACAAATAAGTCTACTATTATACCTATTATAGGGCTTAAAAGCAATCAATAGGAATCATTAAGATATCTATAGTTTTAGAGTTCGAATCTCTGAGGGTCCACCACTTTAATAATCACAAACAATCAAAACACTCCTTAACCCTTACAACACTAAACCTCAAAGCTATTTTAGTCTTTTGAACTATTTACAAGTAGACACAAAACACACCGAGCTCTATACTTGAAATACACTTTAATATTAGTTTGCCGCCAATAAGAACAAACACCATGCTAAACCAAAATTAGAAATATGATAAAATATACCAAGATTGACGTAAAAGGCTAACTATATGAATAGTGATAAATCTGCTGATTCAAAAAATAAAAATTTTTTATCCTATATAAAAGATAAAATCAGTAAATTAAAAAAGCTGATAGGAATTATTGATGAAAAGACACAAGTATCTTTTGAGCTTTCGGAGTTTATGCAGGAAATTGACTCTGCTCTTGAAAATTTACCTGAAGAGTATGAAAACCTTTATGAACTTAAACCAGCAGAAGAAGCTTTTTTTGTAAATAGAGAAATAGAGATGAAAAAACTTGAAGACTCGTTTGAAAACTGGACAAAAAATCGCTTTGTCACATGTACGATAATCGGTGAAAAAGGGTGCGGTGTCACCTCTATATTAAACTCATTTTTAAAGAAAATCCCTCAAACAGATACAATTAGAGTAGATTTGCATGAAAAAATTTATACCAGCGACAAATACTTTGAATTTTTTAACTCCTTGCTAAAAACAGATGGCATTAAAAGCAATAAAGAGTTGATAGACTTTTTAAATAATATTAAAGATAGAAAAATTATCATTATAGAAAATCTTCATCACATGTATTTAAAAAAAGTAGGCGGCTTTGAGAGTATGGAGATGCTCTTTGAGGTTATCTCATATACTACTAAAAATATTTTTTGGATAGGAGTATTTACACAGCAGACATGGAACTATCTTGATAAAACCATCTCAATTTCAAACTATTTTACCAGCGAAATAGTAATGCAAGAGTTAAGTTATGAAACTATCAAAGAGATTATATTTAAACGAATTGATTATAAATCTAGTAAAATCAAATTTATCCCCAATGAGGATACTTTGGAGAGTAAAACTTTTCAAAGTTTAGATAATGATAAAAAACAGCTTTTTTTGGAAGAAAAATTTTTTAAACTTCTCCATAAGCTTTCAAATGGAAATATTTCTCTTGCTCAACTTTACTGGATTCGTTCAATAAGCATAAACAATGAGAAAACTTTAAATATTAAAGAGATTGATGATTTTGATCACTCTTTTATTAAAAACATCTCCGAGGAGGCACTATTTACTCTCCAAGCACTAATTTTACATGACGGATTGACGATAAACGATTTTGCCATCATCATGCATGAATCTATATCCGAGTCCCGCAAGATACTTATGCCTATGCTTGAAAAAGGGCTACTTATTCAACCACATAATAAGTACAATATAAATCCTGCAATCTATAAATCGGTGTATGATTTTCTATCATCAAAAAATTTTATTCACTAAATAGGAGCGACATAATGAAATTTATAATATTTTTTCTAGTTATTTTTACCCAGGTTTGTTATGCGATAGACGTTCATCCAGTGAACTTTATTGAAATCATTTCCTTTTCTAAAATTTTTTGGACTATTCTCTTTCTTATAATAAGTTACATTTTTATAACTCTACTTACAAAGATAATTGAGTTTTTTGCAGAAAAAAGTTCTCGTCTTAGAATAAGCATAAAAGGGGTTGTCCCAATACTCCGAATCGGGCTTTGGATAGCCGTTATAACTATTGTCATAAAAGTTATATATAATCCACCTATAGAGATGTTAATGACTGCTATGGCATCAGTGGCCATAGCCATAGGTTTTGCTACACAAGATTTGTTAAAAAATATATTTGGCGGGATTATGCTTCTTTTTGATCGCCCGTTTAAAGTGGGAGACAAGATAAAAGTGGGAGATAATTATGGTGAAGTAATAACAATCAACCTTCAAACAACTCGTATTGTAACTCCTGATGATTCAATTGTCATAATTCCTAACATGGAGCTTATGAACTCTCGTATTTCTAATAGTAACTCCGGTGAGCTCTATTGCCAAGTAGTCGCCAAAATAGCACTTCCTGTTGATGCGGATATGCAAAAAGTCCGTAAAACTGCCATCGAAGCGGCACAAGTTTCAAAATATATTTATCTTAACAAACCGATTACGGTACTTTTTACAAATGAAATCAACGAACATAAAATTTTTTTAGAGATGAAACTAAAAGCTTATGTAATGGACATCCGTTATGAGTTTTTGTTTAAGAGCGATATGACGGAGGTTGTTATAAAAGAACTTATAAATCAAGGTCTCTTAAACAATAATGAGATTAAAGAATTAAATTTTACAAAAAGTATGTAAGAGAGAAAAGATAATAATTTAAAATCAACAACTAAAAAAGTTGATTTAAAATACGCTTAGTATAGATTATGTTTCATGATTATTGGACGTATTTGAAGCTGTAGGTGTATCTTCTTCTTGTGTTTCATCACTATTTTGTGCTAATTTTTTCTTACGCTTTTCTTCTTTTTTCTTCTCTTTTTCCAGCTCACGAGCTCGTTTTTCATAACTGTAGTTTGTTTTTGCCATTAGTAATCCTATTTTTAATATTTGATAAATCGTAGTGTTATAGTCTATAGTATAGCAAGTTTTATCGCCTATATTGTTTCCATTTCGTCGAATGAGTATTATTATTACATTAAAACTATACAAAAAACGCCTACCAAGTACAAACCTGAATGGAGTTAATCGAGAAATTATGAATTATTTTTTTGTAATTGTTCATGGGGTGATTTTAAATTATTTGAGCTATCTTCGAGCTCTTTAAAAACATCTAGTATCCATTTATTATATGAAGCCTTCATTAAAGTTTTTAAGGTGTTCTTTTCAGAATCTATCATTTTTCTAACACTCGATTGAAAATCATTTTCATTAAATGCCTGATCGATTTCTGTCATGGCAGCATCTACGCCTACCCAACTTACTGCGCCTGTGACAACGCCACAAAGTAATGCCCATGGACCACTTGGGGCACAGACTGTTAAGCCAGTAGCAGAACCAGCCGCAAAACTTGCTGCTTTGCCAGCGCCATTTGCACCAAATTTTAAAAGCATTTTTGACATTACTGTTTTAGAAATAGAACTTGTCAGTAAAACTGCACCTGTTCCGCTTAAAGTTTTTTTTGCTACATCTCTTGATGAGGCTTCAAATATCTCATCAAATTTAGAATTTATATTCTGTAATTGTTGTTGAGTTTGTTCATTATTTGAGATATTTTCACTATTTTCAAGAGACTCAATACTGCTCTTCATTTCATCTCTCAAATAACTAATATTATTCACTATAGCCTTGTTTACATTTATTGAGGCTCTGTTAATATGCATGTCAAAACTACTCTCAATAAATAAGTATCTATTTATTCTTGCTTGTATCTCATCATCTAGCATTTTATCATTACATTTTTTTAGTTTATACCCATTTGGCAAGAATTGATTATAGTAGGGAACTAATGTACCATTTTTATATCCACAATAGAGGTCATGACCTTTTAAAGCTATTCTTGTGTATTCACCTTTTACGGAGTAGTAATAACTCGATAAACTCGGTATTGCATCATAGACCGGAGCAAAAGCAGTATCTATTTGATTATCTATAATTTTATCAATTTCATCAAGTATCTTTTGTTCATTGGATTTCAACTGTTTATTAAGGGTGGACTCGATTTCAACATAAGTCTTTTTAACAAGTTTTTGCATTTTTTGAATATGTTGTTTTTCGTATAGATGATTAATAATTAATGTTGAGACAAAAAGGAGTAAAATAGCCCCTATAAAACCTATAAAAAAATAGTTTTTAATTTGCAGATTGTCATCTGTCTTGATTATAGACTTAGGAATATCTACACTCAATAATAATTTTGAGTATGCCCATGCAAAGATACCCTGTGAGATAAATAGATAAAACATCCAACCGAAGAAACTAGTATTGTTATCCAAGCTATCCATTGATGAACTGATTAGTTTCCATTCTATAAGTTCTTTGTATCTTAAAGTAGATGATAAAAAATCCAAAAACTTACAATTAATCACTTGTACTTCAGCTGTGGGGGTTGTAAAAAATTGATATATTACGAAAACTATAACAAGAAGTGCAGTATTTATCCATGCGGTCCATCTACGAACCACAGCACTAAGAAATGGAGATTTAACAGTTAAGAGGAGCCTATCTCTTATCTTATTATGGATTATCCATATTACTACAATATCAGCACCTAAAATGGCTAAAATAACTGGGTTTATATAAATACTTTGAATTAATAAAATTGTTGATGCACCAAGAGCTATGAATGATGACAGCAATAAAGTGAACCATGCACTTTTAACTATATGAAATAAAGATGTTGTGTTATGAAATAATCTCTCTGCTATGGCATACTTGTTAATAATCTTTGTTTCGGATAGTGCGATAGTAAGGAGTGTAGTTATCCCTACGACATAAATTGCAAAAACTATACATGTAGCTGTATCAGCAATAGCTGTCCAAATTATCAGAAAAATAAAAATTAATAAACTTTTAAACATGTGGCCTCTCATTTTAACGGAATAATAACTTTATCATATTTAAGTAGAAAAAACTTATAATGGTTATAAATATACTTTAGGACTTAATTATGAAAGTATTACTAACAGGGGCAAACGGATATATAGGCAGACGACTAAAAAAGTTGCTTATAGCACATAAAGACATTGAGCTGAGGGTGTTTGTACGAAACAAGAATAGTTTATCTAAAGAGATACTCGAAAACTATGAGATAGTTGAAGGCGATACTTTTGATAAAGAGGCTTTAAAAAAAGCCTTAGACGGTGTTGACTGTGCTTTTTATCTCATACACTCATTAAACAAAAAAAATTATAAAGAACTAGATAAAATCTCCGCACAAAACTTTATAGATACAGCAACGGAGTCTGGAGTTAAACGGGTTATATATCTTGGAGGGCTGGGTGTAAAAAATAGTGAAACAAGCAAGCATCTCCTAAGCCGTCTTGAAACAGGAGAGGTTTTAAGCTCATCTAAAACAACTCAAACTATTTGGATAAGAGCCGGAGTCATTATAGGTTCAGGAAGTGCAAGTTTTGAAATAATACGAAATCTTGTAGAAAAATTACCAGTTATGATAACACCAAGATGGGTAGAAACGTATGCCCAACCTGTTGCAGTAGATAATGTGCTTGAGTATCTTGTCTCATCTTTGTATCTAAAATATGACAAAAATCTTATCGTCGATATCGGCTCTGAAAAAATGAAATATAAAGATATTATGCTCCAAGCTGCAACAGCTCTTGGACTAAAAAGGTATCTTTTACCGGTTCCATTTATGAGCATTAATTTATCATCTTACTGGCTTAATCTATTTACTCCAATACCATTTAGTGTTGCAAAAGCACTTATTGAAGGGCTTAAATCTGAAGTGACTATGCAAAATGACAATGCAAAAGAGTATTATCCGCAAATTGAACCTATGAGCTATACAGATGCTGTTAAAAAAGCTGTTGAGGAGATAGAACAAAACCAAGTAGTAAGCAGATGGAGCGACACAGACGGGACAACTTGGGACCAATCACATGCAAAGCAAATAAATGATGCAATTTTTGTAGATAGAAAAGAGGCAGACATAAGCTCTTATGATAAAGAAAAACTCTTTAAAGTCATCACCTCCATTGGTGGAAAAAATGGGTGGTTTGATTATGATTTTTTATGGGAGATAAGAGGCATTATTGATAAAGCACTTGGTGGAGTTGGACTTAGCCGAGGAAGAAGAGATCATTGTGATTTAAGACTAGGTGACTGCTTAGATTTTTGGAGAGTTGAAGATATAAAAGAAAACGAGAGATTACTACTGTTTGCACAGATGAAGTTACCTGGTTCTGCTTGGCTGGAATTTAAAATAGTAGATGATAAACTTATCCAGTCAGCCTACTTTTATCCAAAAGGCATATGGGGTCGAATTTATTGGTATGCTCTTTTGCCAGTGCACTATTTTATTTTTACAAATATGATAAATAATATTTTAAAATCTTGTAAAAACATTTAGTATAATTATGAAAAAATGAGTTAAATTAGGAATTAAATGAAAAAGCTACATAAAAACAACATTGCAATGTTTATAGACTGTGATAATGTTAGCTCTAAATATATAGAGAGTATATTTGAAGATTTATCACAATACGGGACTGTAAACATTAGAAGAGCTTACGGAGATTGGAAAGACAAAAAACTTTTGGGGTGGGAAAATGTTTTACATGAATACAACATTAAGCCTATTCAGCAGTTTGCTTACACAAAAGGGAAAAATGCGACAGATATAGCTATGATAATTGATATTATGGATATTCTCTACACCAAAGAGCTTGAAGCTATAGTTTTGATAACAAGCGATAGTGATTTTACTCCTATTGTTACAAGAATATTATCTGATGGATTAACAGTTTACGGATACGGGGAGTCGAAAACTCCTATGCCCTTTGTAAACGCATGTTCTCAATTTATTTATGTTGAAAAATTAAGTGGTTTACACAATGAGACAACTATAGAAAACAACACTACAAACCACAATGATGGCAGTATTACTAACTATGTCGGAAATAACTATGATATAAAAAAAGACTACAAGCTTATTAATTTACTCAAGCAAGGTGTTGAAATAACAGCAGATGAACAGGGGTGGGCAGATGTTAAAGACATGTCCATGTACATAAGAAAAAACTCTTCTTTCTCTCAGGTTAACTATGGATTTAAAAAAATGGGTGACCTCATCAAAGCATTAGACTTATTTGACATGGAATATTTTGGAGATAGAAAAACTCAACTGATGATAAGAATAAGAGACAAGCGGAATAAATAAATTTTTGTTCCGCTTGAAACTACTTTTACGACTTTCTCAATCTCTCTTGAACCTCATTAAATATATCTTCTACATCTTTAGAATTTTTAGAACCTATTTTACTGAACACAAGTATCGCAATCCATGCAGCGACAAAACCGGGAAGAATTTCATATAAATCAAAAATTCCACCTTCAAGCTGTTTGTAAATTATGACAGTCAAAGCACCGACAACCATTCCGGCAATAGCTCCATTCTTGGTTATAGTGTGATTATAAAGAGAGAGGATAACAAGCGGACCAAATGCCGCACCAAACCCTGCCCATGCATACGCCACAAGTTTTAAGACACTAGAGTTTTCATCTGTAGAGATGCACCAGGCGATAAGTGCAATAGCAATTACCGTGAATCGCCCCACCCACACAAGCTCCTTGTCACTAGCTTCTTTTCTGAAGATAGCATGGTAAATATCTCTTGTGAGAACTGAAGATGAAACGAGAAGTTGAGAGTCTACTGTACTCATAATCGCTGCCAAGATTGCTGCAAGTAAAAAACCTGCAATCCAAGGATTAAAAAGTAGTTGAGAGAGAGTAATAAAGATTTTTTCACTGTCTTTTAAATCTACTCCATGTGACACAACATAAGCAAGTCCGAAAAATTCTACTGCCAATGAACCGATGATTGAGATTATCATCCAAGTCATTCCAATTGTTTTTGCACGATTCATGTCATCTTCATGGCGGATAGACATAAAACGAACAAGAATATGGGGCTGACCAAAATACCCAAGTCCCCAAGCCATTAAAGAGAGGACACTGATTATTGACGCTCCGCTTAGAATATCAAGATTTGAAGCCTCAACTGACTCTATAATTCTAAGTCCCTCACTAACACCGCCGATATCGTAAATAACGACAAGTGGTACAACTGCAAGAGCTAGCATCATCAGGATTCCCTGAATAAAATCAGTCCAGCTTACAGCATTGTAACCGCCTAAAAAAGTGTAAGAAACGATAATAAAACTTCCAACCATAAGTGCTGTTTCATACTCAAGATGAAAAGTGGCTTCAAAAAGTTTTGCCCCGCCGACAAGTCCCGAAGATGTATAAAGAGTATAAAAAATTAAAATAACAACAGCCGTTACAACTCGAAGTGAATTACCTTTGTCATTAAAACGGTTTGAAAAATAATCAGGAATTGTAATAGCATCTTGAAGATGGTGGGTATAAACGCGAAGAGGTTTTGCCACATAGTGCCAGTTGATATAAGCTCCTATTATGAGGCCAACGGCTATCCAACTCCCGACAACTCCTTGGGTGTACATCATACCTGGAAGTCCTAAAAGTAACCACCCGCTCATGTCTGATGCTCCGGCACTAAGTGCTGTAACTCCAGGTCCTAAGCTTCTTCCACCTAAGACAAAGTCACTCAAATCATCTGTTTTAAAATAAAAGTAAAACCCTATCCCTATCATAATCGCCAGATACGCTACAAATGAAATAATTACTGGTGTTTCCATTATTTTTCCTCTTGTTTTAAGAGACCGCGAAGTCCAAGGTTTCCATATCTATGGTAACTATCTGATATGCTTTGCTCAATAAAATAATGCATAAGTTAATGCGTCCATGTTCTATAAACGGCTCTGTTGCTATATACAGAGCATAATCCGATACAGCTTTATAAACAGAGGTCGTTGGAGGCTGTAAAAAGCGGATTCGTTGTACTGTCTGCATCGCTTTAACCATTGCAGATTCATCTTCCATTGCAAAAGTGTCATCCCCTTCAAGCAATACAGATTTTTTCTCTCTTAGGTAAAGCAAGCCTTCACTTTTAGGATTTTGAGGAATGGACACATAAACTTTAGCTCCTACCATTTTTGCACAAGCAATAGAGGAGAGCATCTCATGCAAAAGGTCACTCTCTTCAAAGCGCAATAAAACACTTTTTACACCAATATAACGAATAATATTGCTTTCCCCTCTGATATTGGAATAATCATGCTCTTTAGTAAAGTGTGTATCCAACCAATATGTAAAATCAGTTGTTTGAGTAAGTGTTTTTTCAAGGCTGTAGGCAATTTTGCTCTCCTCTTTTAAAAGAGGTTTTAATTTGTTTATATATGAATTTGCAC
Source organism: Candidatus Sulfurimonas baltica (assembly GCF_015265455.1). Taxonomy (NCBI): domain Bacteria; kingdom Pseudomonadati; phylum Campylobacterota; class Epsilonproteobacteria; order Campylobacterales; family Sulfurimonadaceae; genus Sulfurimonas; species Candidatus Sulfurimonas baltica. Next base: position 2,590,103 of record NZ_CP054492.1, read on the forward strand.
AGCTTTTATCTTCTACATGTAGCTTCATAAATTGCGATATATAATTAAATCCGCCTGCTTTCTTGCCGCTTCCTATAGCAGATTTTCCCATTCCGCCAAATGGTTGACGAATTACTATAGCACCCGTTGTCATACGGTTTATATATAGATTTCCTGCATGCAATTTTTCTTTAAATATATTCTGTTCTCTTTCATCCAAACTCTCCAAACCTGAAGTAAGTCCATAACCTGTAGAGTTTACGATGTTGATTGCATCTTCTAGGTTTTTTGCACACATTACGCTTAAAACAGGCCCAAAAAGCTCATTCATATGGCAAAAATCACCACTTTTAGTTCCCCATCGGATAGATGGCTTTAACATGTAGGGATTATTATCTGCGTATGATGGCTCAAGCGCCCACTCTTCCCCCTCATCTAAAGTTGAAAGTGCTTTTTTCAGGTTGCCTGAGGGAGTGTTTACTAAAGAACCTACACGATTTTGGAGTTTCCACACTGAGCCTACATGTAAGGATGAAGCGGCATCAACCAGCATCTTTTTAAAGCTCTCATCCTCATACACTTCACGCTCAAGAACCAGAAGTGAGGTTGCAGAACACTTCTGTCCAGAGTTATTAAAAGCAGATGCTACTACGTTTTTAACTGCCTGGTCACGATCTGCCAATGCGGTGACAATAGTCGCATCTTTTCCCCCCCGTCTCAGCACTCAGATGAATATCTGGACGACTTTTTATAATCTGTTTTGCCGTTGTCTCTCCACCTGTAAAAATCACAAAATCTATATCACTGTTTGTTACAAGATGCTCACCTGCCGCCTCGCCGCTGCATGGAACAAACTGTAAAGTGTTTTTGCTCACACCAGCGTCCCAGAAACATTGACAAAGTCTGTATGCACAAAGAACGGCATCAGAAGATGGTTTTATTATAACTGTGTTACCTGCTGCCAATGCTGCGGCTATACCACCAGCAGGGATAGCAATAGGGAAGTTCCAAGGACTTACAACAAGACCGACACCTTTGCCGACTGCTGTCACTCCATCAAGAGCCTTGAGTTTTTTGGCACTGTATGGGTAAAAGTTTAAAAAATCTATAGCCTCTGAAACCTCAACATCAGTTTCGGAAAAGACCTTACCAACTTCCGCCGCTGCAACGCCGATAAGGTCAGCCCTGCTTTTTTTAAACTCATGTGCCGCATCCATTAAAACTTTTTGTACCTCTGTTGTACTAAGTTTGCCCCAGCCGTCAACATCAGCTTTTGCAATGAGAACAGCCTTTTGTAAGTCACTTTGGGATGCTGTTGAATAAGTTCCGACAATAACTTTTTCGTGGTACTGGGACTTGTCTTTTACTTCTATCTTCTCTTCTGAGAGTACATCTTCTCCGCCGACAACAGCGGACGCATTGAAGCCGCCGTTTTGTGAGATATTTTTCCATTTATCACTGATAGCTTCTGCCCATTTTATATTTTGCGGTAATGAAAAATCTGTATCACTCTCATTTTTAAAAGTATAGTTTTGCAGGTCTGACTCAGGTATAAAAATTTCATCATTTCTATTTTGAGTTCTAAAAGGGGTAAGTGCGATATGTGGAAGAACTTCTATGGAAGCATCATAGCCCTCTACAAGTGTTTTCCATGCGGGAGAGTCTACATGTAGCCCAAAACTGTGGCGTAAAAAGTTCTCCTCTGCCGTGTTTTCATCAAAGCGTCTCACAAGGTAGGCAATGGCGTTTGTAAATGTCTCCTTCGTCGCTATGGGCGCATACAAGATAACATTCAGACCCTCTTTCTTAAGCACATGGTAAGCTGTCTCACTCATCCCCTCAAGCATCTCAGCACTACAGTAAGACTCAACTCCTCTTTGACGCGAAAGCAACATTGCTACGGCATGGTCAAAAAGATTGTGAGAAGCTATGCCGACGTGAACATAAGGAGCCACTTCTTTATCTATCATATAATCCATTAAGATTTTAAAGTTCGCATCCGTCTGCGCTTTATCCAAGTAGGTAACACATTCCCAGTTGCGAAGGCTCGCTTCTGTGAGTTCCATCTCCTGATTTGCACCTTTAACCAGTCGAACTTTAATAGGCGCTCCACCTTTGCTGACTCTATCTTTTGCCCATATTACAAGTTTTTTAAGAATCTGATGAGTGTCAGGAAGATATGCTTGTAAAACGATTCCCGCTTCAAGCAAATAAAACTTTTCTTTTGAGAGTGTCTTCATAAAAGCATCAATGGTTATGTTTATATCACGGTACTCTTCCATATCCAGATTTACAAATTTGTACTCTTTTTTTCCCTTATTGAGAAATGTATTTTGAATCGCTGCTGAGTATATAAGCTCTAATCTGCTAGAAATTTCATTGACACTCCAATCATGGGCAACAGGAGTTACTTGTGAAAAGATAGTAGAAATTTTTATGGAGATATAGTCAATATGCGGATTTTTCAATGCATTAATATATTTTTTTATTCTAGCCTCAGCTTCACCTTCACCCAGAACCATCTCACCGATTATATTTATGTTAACTCTGGTATGCTCTTCACGTCGTTTGTTAAGGTGTTTATTAAGTGCTTAGTCTTCGCCTTTTATAACTATTTCACTAATATCATTACGAAGATATTTGATAAAAAGTTCGACAGAGATATCTGGCAAATAAATCCCTACATGTCTAAACGACCATACAAGCAACTGCTCAAATTCTGTAAAAATATCCGTACCTTTGTACTTTGAAAATATGTACTCTAATTGATTTGCAATCCGGTTGGAATCATGAGCGCGAAAACTCTGATCTAGTAACTCAATAAGAAAAATCTTATTCATAGGATTTTTAAGCATTCTTTTCATAGTCTCATGAAATTTTTTCTCACTGCTATGTCTGCTTTTGTCAATCTCGCCTTGCCATGATGCTGCTACGTTTTTTGCCGACTCAAATGTTGCCTTATTAATTTGCATTTTATATCACCTCTTCTTTTTATGGTATCAGGATAGGTTTAAATCAATCTTATTTTAGTGAGTATTTTAAATATTATCGCAAAGTTATGTTATGATATTCCTTTAAATAAGAGGAGTTTATAGTATGAGAAACATAGTTAATAAGATTGGGTTGATTTGGATATTTGTTATAGCAACGTCTGTTTTAAGTGTTGGAGGTTGCGCAAGAATTGGAACTGATTTTAAGACTCAAAATGTTCAAGAAATAAAAATTGGTGAAACTACGCAAGAGCAGATTGTTGCAATGTTTGGAAAGCCTTGGCGTCAAGGTGTGATGGATGGTGTAACTCAGTGGACTTATGGCCGTTATACTTATCGTCTTATAGGTGAAACAGATACTAAAGACTTGGTTGTCAAGTTTGACAATAGCGGACGGGTAAGTTCTTATACTTTCAACACTACAGATGTGAAATAATATCCAAAGTGGTCTCCCCACGTGGACTCGAACCACGAGCTATCCCTTAGGAGGGGACTGCTTTATCCAGTTAAGCGATAAGGAGAAATAAAACGTTATTATAACCGCTTGCGCTATTTTATCCAAAACTTCTAAATGTCACAATTTTCAATTAGCGTTAGATAGTTAATCATTAAAAGTGCTACAATTGCATAAATATAACGAAGGGAAATATAATGAAAATAGCTATTCCGGTAAAAGATGAAAATTTAGAATTTTTTGGCAACGCTGGACACACTCCGAAGTTTGCTATATACAATATGAACGGAACAGGAATGTTTAGATCTTTTAAATTGGAAGTTGTAAAAAACAATCCAAGAACTGACATTGACTACAATGACGAGGAACACAGCTGTGCCCATGACGGTGACGATGCAGCGCATGTAGCTCAACATGAGAGAATGGGAACAGTTCTTGATGAGTGCGACTATATTGTCGTTGCAAGAGCGTGTAAAAACACTGCAAACACAATGAACTCACATGGTGTTAAGATTGTAAAATACAGCGGTGATTCATCTCAGGCAGACTCTATTTTAAAAGAAGTCTCTTCTCAATTTATTAAATAATTTTTCTCATTCGAAGAGGGAGTCTAGGCTTCCTTCCATCTCTCTTGTCTGATTGTTACACTGCTCTCTTCGCCTATAAGGCTAAGTTCGCCGTCACTCATATTGCACTGCAAAGAGATTGTCCTCTCAACCAACTGCTCTATATCCCCATCAATGCTAAGATAAATAACGGAGAGGTTTTTAAAACGCTTAAGGGCTTTTTCTGCCTGTTTCCACCATGCTAATGCGGCACCGTCTTGATATGTATACAGTATAACCTTCTCTGAGCGTCCGCAAGCTTTTTTAATACGTTTCTCATCAGGCTGACCTAAATCTATCCATAACTTTATCTCACCGTCTAAAGACCTCTGCCACAAATCAGGCTCATCATCCTGCGAAATCCCCTTACAAAACACCAAGCTCTCATCAGCATTAAAAACAAAGGCACTCAATCTTACCATTAGACGCAAGTCATTTTCCGACGGGTGTTTAGCGAGTGTAAAGTTATGCTCTGCGTAATAATTACGGTCCATATCGGCGATGTTAAGCGCAGCCTTGTAAATAGTAGCTTTTGCAGCCATATAATTCCTTTTTTTGGTTCTATAATAATTGAGAGTATACAGTAATAGAGTTTTTATTCTATCTTTTTAGTAAAATTATGTGACAATACCGCCATAAATTTAATGACAAAGCAGTGAAGGCCAAGTATGAAAACACCTATTAAAAAAAATTATAACAACAGTGTAAAATCTGCACCCCACAATAGTAAAAGAAAAGCTCCACCTAAAAATAAAACAGTTGACGTAGCCCCGAAAAACGAGGTTAAAGAGATGTTTATAAACTGGTTTAAAAAAAACAATAACGTTGGACAGATTATGAGCAAGCAGGATGTTGTAAAAAACATTTTAACTAAACTTGATGCAAAACAAAATGATGCCTTAGAAAAAGCCATGAATGAACTAAAGCGTGATGGCTTAATCGAAGTAAAAGAGGATGGGGTCACACTAGTCTTAACTCAAAAAGGTTCTGATTCTATTTAACTTATTTTATATACTCGGCGCATGTAAGCGTATATTAAAGCAGACGCCACCCCCTTTATTGTAGACATTTAATGAACCTTTATGGTGCTCTTCTATAATTCTTTTTGACATGTAAAGTCCCAAACCTGTTCCATTTTTTGCACTTTTTGTAGAGAAATATGGATCGAAAATTTTATCCATTATCTCGGGAGATATTCCTCCACCGTTATCACAGATAGAGATACTCTCTTTTTCCGTAATAATTATAATCTGAGGGTTTTTTATATGCTTTTCTTTAAAGTTATCTTGTGCATTTTTCAATATATTTAAGACAACCTGCATCATCTCATTAACATGTATTTTATGCTTAGCGCTAGAGTTATATACACATATCAACTCTACATTATCACTCTTTAGGGAATCTTTAATAATAGACAGTGCTTTTATCGCCACCTCCTGAAGGGTTGCTTCTACGGACTCCCTATTGGGTTTATAAAAATTTCTAAAATCATCTACAGTCTCCGTTAAAGTTTTAACAAAGCCCTCTATTTTCACAAGCCTGTCATAAAAATATTTAGAAGAAGCATCTCTGCCCTCTTGTGTCTCCAAGTCAAATGTTTCCAACTCAATTTTCATTTGCAAATTTACAACTGTTGAAGAAATTGCACCGAGAGGTTGTCTCCATTGATGGGCTATCATACTAAGCATCTCCCCCATCTGAGCAAGACGAGACTGCTCAATAAACCTATTCTCCTGCACTAATCTTTCTACTTTTAGGATATTTTCTATTGTTACATCCCGAACTACAGAGAGAAGCTTGTCCCCACCAGGCATAAGACTAATGTTCATTTTCACATCAATTAGCCCGTTGTTTTTCGTAATACAGGCTTTTTCATAACCTTCATAATAGCCATCTTTAATTACTTTTGCTAGAACTTTCTTTGACTCTTCTATCATCTCAGCAACTGTGAGCTCAATGCATGATGTAGTATAGAGTTCTGCTTTTGTAAAACCGGTCATTATTTCATATGCGTCATTAACAAATAAAAAATTAGAGTTCAAATCTAAAATAGCTATACTCTCTTTTGTAGTATTAAAAATAGTTTCAAGGAAATTTTTTGATTCTTGAAGTTCTTTAGTCTGCTCCTGAACCTTGGATGCAAGCGAATTGTTTGCTTCGTTTAGCTTAATTTCTAAGTTTTTTTCTTTCGTTATATCACTGTGTGTTCCGCTAAAACGAAAAGGATTCCCATCTTTGTCAAACTGAGCCTTGCCCCGTCCTAAAATCCACACCCATGAGCCATCTTTGTGTTTCATCCGAAAAGTGTGTTCAAAAACAGTTGTCTTGTGTCCTAGATAAGAGTCAACTTTATGCAAAATCTCTTCAATATCCTCTGGATGGACGTTATCTTTCCATGTTAAAAACTCACTAGAGAGTTCATCATCTTTATATCCAAGCATATCTTTCCATCTAGGAGATAGATACAGCTCATTGGTAGTTAAGCCCCAATCCCATAATCCGTCACTGCTCCCCTCCAATGCCAACTCTAAGCGCTCTTTATACTCACGGTTGCTAGCCTCAAGTATTTCTCTCTCCAACTCTACGGCTATTCGCCCCGAGAAAACTTCAAAGAGTGTTTTAATAAAATCTTCATTCTCTATTTTTTTCTCAGAGAGAGCTACTATTATCCCCATAACATTACCTTTGGAGTCTTGCAATGGAGTACCTATATAGGATTCAATATTCATATCTATTAGAAGTTGGTCTTTAGGGTAAAGTTTAGTTATCCCCTGTGTAAAGCAGCAAACAGTGTTATCGCTGACATCAGCGCAGGGTGTATTTTTTAAATCATATACAAAATTATCGACAATTTTGCCTTTTGCGGCAAGGGCAATTGTTGAGGAGTTGTTGTGTTTGTCATCAAGGCGGGCAATGAAAACATACTCGACATCAATGGTAGAAGCCAAACTAAGAACTATTTTCTCAAAAAACTGTTGCCCTGAGGAGTTCTTCAGAGCTTCAATGATGTTTTTAAGTTTTAATTCCATAAATACCCTATTTTTGTTGTATTTTTTCGACTACTTTATGGAGTGCCATAATAAACTGTTCTGATTCCAATGGCTTTAGTATATAATCATGAACTCCGTATTTACTCACTTGACTTCCAAAATCATATGCAGATAGAACTAAAGATGGCACTCTTGAATTTAGCTTTTTTAGCATCTCCAAACCATTTAAATTAGGCATCTGCATATCTGTGATAATCAAATCAAACTGATTTTCATTGAACTTTTCAAGACCTTCTTGTCCATCCATTGCTATAACTATATCACTAAAAAAGTTGTTTAACATTTCGAGAGTAGAATCTCTCACTTGCTTATCATCCTCTACATACAGTAGTTTTAAAGTTTTAGTGATTTTTATAAGTTCTTTTAAATTATCTCTCAAAGTCTAACTCCGATTATATTATCACAGTATATTAGCCAATAGAACCATTAAACAAACTAAAACTGTATCATTCCATCTATTGGAGAAGATGCTGTTGCGTAAGGTCTTTTTGGAATTCTTCCACTTAAGTAACTCATTCGTCCGGCAATAACTGCATGTTTCATAGCCTCTGCCATAAACATCGGATTTTGTGCCTGAGCGATTGCCGTATTTGTAAGGACACCCGCAGCTCCAAGTTCCATGGCGTATGCAGCATCACTCGCACACCCTATTCCTGCATCAACTATTACAGGCACGTTTACAGCTTCGCGAATAAAAACTATATTGTAAGGGTTTTGAATACCCAAGCCACTCCCAATAGGAGCAGCAAGTGGCATAATCGCATGTGCACCGGCATCTTCAAGTCTTTTTGCCATTATAGGGTCATCTGAAGTATAAGCCATAATAGTAAAACCCTCTTTAGATAGAATTTCACAAGCTTTGATAGTCTCTATAACATCAGGATAAAGTGTTTTTTGAGTGTCTCCGATAACTTCGAGTTTTATTAAGTCAATACCGGTAGCTTCACGAGTCAAACGAAAAGTAGTTATAGCCTCTTCTGCTGTTACGCAGCCGGCAGAGTTTGGTAAAAATTTTACATTGGTTCCGGCAAAAGTATCACGAAGATTCTCTTGGTCTGGATTTGTAATATTTAAACGACGAACCGCAACTGTTATTAGTTCACTCCCGCTTGCTAGTGTTGCCTCTTTTGTTGTTTGAAAATCTTTGTATTTTCCACTTCCAACTATCAAACGAGAACCTAGTTCATATTTTCCAATTTTTAAAATGTTGTCCATAATTTATTTTCCTTTATTGTTTTTATTGTTTTTTGGTTCGTATAAACCTAGCTTTAGTGCCTTTATAACATAAGCCATCTTATAGTTTACCTATACCCTCTATCAGGTCATCCGGAGTAAGTGAAAAATTAGAACCGTTGTAGTTTAGCGCCAGTTTCACATGTGCTAAAGAGCCGTTTATAGCAGCAAAAAAACAATCATGTCCTTGAGCAAGAAGTGAACCCACTAAACCACTTAAAACATCGCCGCTGCCGCCTTTTGCCAAAGCAGAAGTTCCATGAGGATTTATATAAAACTTATTACCATTGGCTATAATTACATTTGCCCCTTTTAAGATAAGTGTTACATGTGGAAACACTTTACAAAAATCTTCTACATATTTAAAACGGTTTTTTTGTAGTTCTTCTACACTTATATCTGCTATCTTTGTTATTTTGAGAAGTGAGATAAACTCTTTTACATGTGGAGTTATAACTACATTTTTTCTCTTTAAAATATCTGAAATTATTGACATGTAAAATATATCTGCATCTGCGATTAAAGGTAACTCATTGTCTAAAAATTTAGCCAACTCTTTGTCGCTAAACTCTTCTCCCAAGCCCATACCGATTGCTATGGCAGTTGCATTTTTTGGAACTTCATGTGAGTACATTATGGTATGTGGAATATTTATATCTTCAAATCCGACAAGGGTAACCAACCCGCTTCCAAATCTCAAAGCAGACAGAGCACTGATTATCCCTGCTCCACTTTTATCTCCACATGCCAGTGCCAGATGTCCATAGCTTCCCTTGTGTGAATCCTCTTTAGTTCTAAATGGAAGAGTTAAGTCATCTAAATCAAGTAAATTCCAGTTGCTGCTTTTTTCATACAGCTCTCTGCTGAGACCTAAATTTAAAACTCTTATCTCTCCTATAAACTCTTTTACTGAATCTAGGAACATGTTTCTTTTCAAAGCACCCATTGTAAGAGTTACGTCTGCTCTAAATTTAAAGGCAGATGGGATATCACAAGCGATTTTAAAAGCATTAGACGAATTCATCTCGCTTATTATATTTTTTAAGTTATCACTAAGTTCACCACTAAAACCTGTTCCAACTATTGCATCGACTAATACATCACAATCTTCAAGTTTTTTGGACTCTTTAACACCGATACTTTTGGCACGCTCCTCTTGAAGAAGTGCCATTTTAGAGCTTGGTTTTTTAGCATAAAAAATCGATACGTCATACTCTACATGTAGAAGTCTTGCACATGCGATGCCGTCGGCGCCATTATTTCCGCTTCCACATGCAAATAACACTTTTGCGCCCTTTGAAAATTTTGAACGAATATACTCAGCTATACCGTTGGCGGCATGTTCCATCAAAATATCTTCATTTAGAAAGAACTCTTCGTAGCATCTTTTATCTAAAGTAGCTACCTCTTCAAAAAGTTTTTGCACATCTACTCTTCAAAAATATACTCATCTATCTGAACCACATTGCTCTTAATGTCGTTAAAAAGTAGAGTGTGATAGTCCGTTCTGTACTGATAAAAAAATCTATTTTTTGGTAATTTTTTCAACCTTTTTGTGTTAAAAGACTCAAGATCCGAACATTTTCCCAAATATAAAAACGTAAATAAAAGCTTTAACTGAGGATTTTCAAAGATACTGTGAGGCTGAGTCAAAAAAGTGAACCCATATTTTTTTAGATTTAAAAAGCCAAGCATGTAAAGCAAAAAGTCCTCAAATTTTGTATAAAAGCCATTTAGATTTTCAATATCATGAAAAAAGTAATAATAATTGTCCAAAAGCTCTTGTGTTTGAAGTACCTGTGTAAGCTTGCTTTTGATATCTCTTTTGTTGGAGAAATAGTTAGGGTTAACAGACATATATATATGTTTTTTCTCAGCTATTAGCTTGTTTAATTCATCTTTAAATGATTCACTCTCATCAAACCTTATATAATTAAAATGCTCGTCTTTGTATCTTAACTCAATATTATCCTCGTTTGAGTCTGAAAAATCAAGATATAAAGTCGGAACATCGCTGTCAATAACAAAATTTCTTATTTTGCATGCCAGATTTGTTTTGCCAGAACCCTCTTCCCCTAAAATTAGAGTGTTGTATCGAAGTGATCTCTCCTCTAGTCTCAACGTATTTATACTGCTTTCGTATTTCCCTAGTCTATCTCTCATTTTATGCCTCTGGATAAAGTTTTTAACAAATATTATATCTTATAAAAAAGAATAAAAAAGTTTAATTTTACATACGCTTTAAATCTAATATAAAAAAATTATATTTCATAAAGCAAATTAGCTATACAATTCGCAAATAATATTTATAAGGAAATCATATGTACTCAAAAACTCTTCTCTCCTTAGCTCTTGCTACAGCTTCGCTTCTCGCTTCTGGCTTGTCTGATAATGCAAAAAATGCAGGTTTACTGCCAATACCTAGTTCTGAAACTGAACTTTTAAAGTTGATTGACAATCCAAAAAATCCAATCACTAAAGAGAAGATTGAACTTGGTAAAAAATTGTACTTTGACCCAAGATTGTCCAAGAGTGGTTTTATCAGTTGCAACAGTTGCCATAACCTTAGCGAGGGTGGAGATGATGGGATAAGTGCGGCAGTCGGTCATAAATGGGCTTCAAATCCACACCACTTAAACTCACCGACTGTCTATAATTCAGTATTTTTTTCTTCTCAGTTTTGGGACGGTCGTGACCCTGACTTAGAAAAACAGGCACAAGGACCAATTCAAGCCCATCCTGAAATGGCAGCAACAAAAGAGCATGTAGTTGCAACTGTAACCTCTATCCCTGCCTATGTAAATGAGTTTAAATTTGCTTACGGAGATGACGTAAAGATAAGCTTTGAAAAAGTTACAGATACGATTGCCATTTTTGAGAGAACACTTGTCACTCCATCCGCATATGATGACTACTTAAACGGTAAAGATGATGCGATGACTCCTCTTCAAAAAGCTGGTCTTAAAACCTTTATAGATAAAGGTTGTGCAACTTGTCACAACGGCGTTGCATTAGGCGGAGAGATGAATGCTTTTAACATTACAGGAACTTACATTCACCAAAATGTTGGTGATTTTAAGGGTAACGAAAATGGTATGGTAAAAGTACCTACACTTAGAAATATCACACAAACTGCACCATACTTTCATAATGGAAAAGTTTGGAATTTACAAGAGGCAATAGTTGAGATGGGTCGTATTCAAGTGGGTGAAAAAATCAGCGACAAAGAAGCTTCTTCTATAGAGGAGTTCTTAAAAGCATTAGATGGGAGAAAACCTGTTCTCTCTATCCCTATGCTTCCAGCTTCAACAAGCACTACCCCTAAACCGGACCTTAACTAGCCACTCCTATTTTTATACCCTTCTTGGGTATACAAGTAGCTCTATTCTTCGCTAAAAACTTTCACAATTGCTTTTGGCATTAACTCATACTCTAGCTCTTTTATCTTTTTTGAAAAACTCTCCAAAGTCTCGTTCTCACTGCGGATAAACTCTTTTTGCAAGATTATATCTCCGCCGTCAAGCTCACTACTTACCCAATGCACGCTCACTCCACACCTATCACTCTCCCCCGCAAAACTTCTCTCTATTGCTTTGGCGCCTTTATATTTTGGCAGCAAAGAAGGGTGAAGATTTATTGCTTTGATATTTGAAGTGAAAACAGAAGATAGTATTCTCATAAATCCGCTAAGCACAACCAAATCAGGAGCGTATGAATTTATTAATTTTACGAGCTCAGCGTCAAAGCTCTCTCTTGAATCAAAATCCACATGTTGCAAAACCTCTGTTTTTACACCGAGCAGAGTTAGCTTCTCTATACCTCTCGCATCTTTGTTATTTGTAATTCCGCATGTAACAAAGCACTCTTTTTTATGCAGCGACTGAACAATATTTTGTGCATTAAAGCCATCACCGCTAAAGAGTATAACAATTTTTTTCATTTTAATAATTTCCTATTTTTTATGCAATAAAATTATATCTACATGTACCAAAAAATGAAGACAAAAAGGGTATAATTGCGCTATGAATTATAAAAAAATCGCACAAGAGACCTTAGAGATTGAAGCAAACACTCTTTTACAGAGTGCAAAAAAGATAGATGACGTTTTTGACAGAGCGGTTGAGATTATACTTGCATGTAGTGGTAAACTTATTATTACTGGTGTTGGAAAATCTGGACTAATCGGCGCAAAGATGGCTGCTACTTTCGCTTCAACTGGAACTCCTAGCTTTTTTTTACATCCTACTGAGGCGCTTCACGGTGACTTAGGCATGATTGGCAAAGAAGATGTTGTTATCGCAATTAGCTACAGCGGAGAGAGTGAGGAGCTAAGCTCAATACTTCCACATGTAAAAAGGTTCAACACTCCTCTTATCGGTATGACAAGAGACAGGAATTCAACACTTGGAAAATATAGCGATTTAGTTATAGATGTAGTGGTTGAAAAAGAGGCTTGTCCTCTAAATATTGCACCGACAAGTTCAACAACTTTAACTTTAGCTTTAGGTGATGCTCTTGCGGTTTGTCTAATGAAGGCTAGAGATTTCAAAAAAAGTGATTTTGCTTCGTTTCACCCTGGTGGAGCTTTAGGAAAACAGCTATTTGTAAAAGTTAGTGACCTGATGAGAACTAAAGATTTACCAATTATAAGTTCAGATACAAAATTAAAAGATGCCATTGTTAAGATTAGCGAAGGTAGGCTTGGAACTGTACTAGTTACAGACAGCGAGAACAGACTGTTGGCACTTGTAAGTGATGGTGATATTCGTAGAGCACTTTTAAGCGAAGATTTTTCACTTGAAGATGAAGTTTACAAATATGCTACTCATAATCCAAGAACAATAGATAATGAAAATATACTTGCAAGTGAAGCACTTGTAGCTATAGAAGAGATGAAGATACAACTTTTAGTTGTAACAGATAAAGATAAAAAAGTAAAAGGTGTGCTTCACATCCATACTTTGATAGAAAAAGGTATTTCATAAATGATGAGATTAAATAAATACATTGCCCACCACTCAAGCTACTCAAGAAGAGAGGCTGACAAAGCCATTCAAGATGGCTATGTAAGAGTCAACGGTGAAATTCAAGACAACCCCGCAACACAAGTTGATGAAAAGGATGATATAGTTTACGTAAGCGGAAAACAAATCACTCCTAGAGATAAATACACTGTTATAGTCTATAACAAACCAAAGGGTGAGCTTGTAACAAAGAGTGACCCTAAAGGTAGAAGAACAATATATGACGGATTAGATAAGCAGTACAAACACTTTATCCCTGTTGGGCGTTTAGACTACGCAACCGAGGGTGTTTTACTTCTTACGGATGCTTCTAAAATCGCGACTGCTCTTATGAACTCCAACCTAGAGAGAATATACAAGGTGAAAATCAAAGGCGAAATCACTTCTGAAATGGAGAGCGCTATGATGAATGGTATGACTATTGATGATGCTACTGCCGGTGGACACTCACACTCAAAAATCACTTCAATGACGTTTGCACCTTTTATAGGTTATAAGATCCAAAAGAGCGAACATAACTACTCTGTTTTAAAAATAGCAATCTCTGAGGGTCAAAACCGTGAAATCAGAAGATTCTTTGCCCACTTTGGAACTGATGTTGCAGACCTTAAACGAATTAGTTTTGCAGAGGTAGAGTTAAATAATCTTCCAACTGGGAAAACAAGATTTTTATCTAGAAGCGAATACTCGGCTCTAACTACTTTTATGAAAGCAGAACAAAAACTCAAAAGAGAGCGTGGCGAGAAGTAGCCTTGTCAGATTTCACACACCTTTTACGACCAAAAAGCTTTGATGATTTAGTTGGGCAGGAGCATCTTAGTTCTCCAACCTCTCCGCTTAGGGTATTGTGTGAAAAGGGCGTTCTTGGGCATAGTTTTTTCTTTGGTCCTGCAGGGTGTGGAAAAACTTCAATTGCTAGAATTATTGCTAAAAAAATGGATATGCCATTTTATGAGTTTAATGCCACCTCTTTAAAAATAGAACAACTTAGAAAAATTTTTGAGCAGTATAGAAATGCTTTACAAAAACCTCTTATATTTATAGATGAAGTTCATCGTTTGGCTAAAAACCAGCAAGAAGTCTTACTTCCTGTTATGGAAAACAACTCTGTTTTAATCATAGGAGCTTCAACTGAAAATCCATTCTTTTCACTAACATCTGCCATCCGTTCCCGCTCTATGCTTTTTGAACTTCATCACATATCAAACGAAGCACTTTTTAAACTTTTAGATATTGCACTGGAAAATTCTGAGCTTACATGTACTGATGATGCCAAAGAGTATTTGATTGCTAGTAGCGGTGGAGATGCAAGAGCGATGCTAAAACTTTTAGAATTTTCTTCAAATATAAATACAAATATAACACTTGATATTTTAAAATCTTTAAGACCAAATGCTCTCTCTGCAGGAAGCAGTGAAGCCGGTGTTCATTACGACCTAACAAGTGCTATGATTAAATCCATTAGAGGCTCTGATGCTGATGCTGGTATATACTATCTTGCGAGACTTATAGATGGTGGGGAGAGTGCTGAGTTTATAGCCAGACGACTAGTTATTTTAGCCAGCGAAGACATAGGAAATGCAAATCCTCAAGCTTTAACACTTACAACATCCGCCATGACAAGCGTCTCTAAAATAGGCTATCCTGAAGCCAGAATTATTTTAGCTCAAGCTGTGATTTATCTCTGTGCCTCACCAAAGTCAAATTCAGCTTATGAAGCAATCAACAAAGCTTTAAACGCTGTAAACAATGGGGTGATGCTAGAGATTCCAAAGCATCTAAGACAGCATGGAGATGGCTATTTATACCCTCATGATTTTGGAGGCTTTGTAAAACAGAGCTACATGTCAAAATATTTGAAGTTTGTTGAGCTTAAAGATATTGGTTATGAGAAGAAAATGAAAGATTGGATAATAAGCATTACTAATATTTAAAAATAAAAAGCTTTAATTGGTGGGTACTATTTGTGTGAAGAGTGAAGTGTAACAAAAGTTACACTTTGCTCTTAGCTTATGAAGCTAATGCTGCTTTAGATGCTGTTGCAACTGCAGTAAATGCTGCTGCATCATTCATCGCCATATCAGCAAGAATTTTACGATCAAGCTCGATGCCAGATTTGTGAAGTCCATTCATAAACGTTGAATAGTTCATACCGTTAAGACGAGCAGCAGCGTTAATACGTACAATCCATAAACTACGGAAATCACGTTTTTTCTGCTTACGGTCACGGTGTGCATATACTAATGAACGTTCAATTTGTTCCTTAGCTTTACGGTAGTGTTTACGGCGTCCGCTGTAAAAACCTTTCGCTAATTTTAAAATCTTTTTGTGTCTTCTTCTACGAACAACACCTGTTTTTACTCTTGGCATTTCTTTCCTTTTTCTTTACCCACTCACTAATTTGTGATGAAGGTGCCACTTATTTGGTGGTCTTGCCCAGATATTATCTGGAGATTTATGATATAACTAAAATTAGTTAATCATAGCCTTGATATTTGCTTCATCCGCTTTAGAAACAACTTTTGAGCTGTTTTGATCACGACGAGTGCCTGCATCTTGTTTAGTTAGAATATGACTACGAAACGCTGTACCACGTTTAACAGTGCCATTTTTCTTAACTTTAAAACGCTTTACAGCGCCTTTAACTGATTTCATTTTTGGCATCGATAACTCCTTCATAAAATTCTCCGCACACATAAGCGTACTTTGAGAGCGCAATTATACCCAAATATTCTTTATTTTTTGTTATACTAGTGACATGAATTCAATTAAACACATAGAAAATGCGCTAAAAGAGTTAGATAAAGAAGTTGAGGAAATATTGTTGGATTGGAGTATTCCACTAAATGAAAAAGATAATCTAATGCTTCCTAAGCTTCAGGTAAAAAGAGTCTTAACTCAAACATTGGATGATTTAACATACTTAAAAAACAATCCACCAAAACTAAATCAGCCATGTGGAATATCTAAACATAGAGAAGATTGAAAATTTATTTTATGATTTTTATTGAGAGAGAGTACCCTTCCCCAGATACCTGCGGCACATAACACTTTAAGGTGTGCTGCTGTATTCCTACCCTGACACAGTATCCTAAAACACCATTGCACAGGTCTAAAGAAGAGCGTTGAAATTGTAGCCAAAAAAGCTGAAATTACAAAGAGTTGACTTGAAATTATTACAAATCGGGTACAATATTGCATGTTATATATCATAATCGCATTAAAACCTGAAGCCCAAGCCTTTGTAGATAAATACAAACTTACAAAAACAAAACTTGAAAATTTTACTCTACATGTAAATGAAAATATGACTCTGATTGTTAGCGGAGTTGGAGTCTTGAATGCAAAAATTGCTACAGCTAAAATTATTGAAAAATTTAAACCAAATGAAGATGATATTTTTTTAAATATTGGTATTTGTGGTGCAAATAAAAAGTACAAAATTGGTGAGCTTGTAGAGATTGCTTCTGTAATATACAAAAATGAAAACTTTGTGATAAATGAAAATACTTTACATGTAATTAACTGTGAAGATAGTGAAGTTGATAGAGAGAACTTTGCTATTGTAGACATGGAATCATTTGGTTTTTATGAGGCCACAAAAGAGATGAAAAACATCTACATGTACAAAGTTGTTAGTGATCACTTTGAGCCTAAGCAAGTTACAAAAGAGAAGACTAAATTACTAATATTTAACGCAATAGATGAGATTATGAAAAAGGTGCAAAGTTGAAAAAAATTGTTGTAACTGGAGCTAGTAGCGGAATAGGAAAAGAGATTAGTTTAAGACTTTTGAAACTTGGATATGCGGTTATTGGAATCAGCAGAGGTATTGATAATGCAGATTTTAGCAGTGAAAACTTTATACCACTCAAGGCTGATCTATCAAACTCAGATTTAACAATCTTTACATGTAAGAGTGTTGCACAAGAGGATATCTACATGCTGATTAACTGCGCTGGATTTGGAAGATTTGAGCCTCATGAGGAGTTAAGCACCAAAACTATTGCAGATATGGTTTATCTTAATCTCACAGCACCAATGCTACTTACTAATGCTTGTCTGAGAAATTTGAAAAAAAACAGTGGCTATCTTATAAACATAAGTAGTATTGAGGCTATAAAAGCGAGTAAGTTTGCGGGGGTTTACTCTGCAACAAAAGCTGGACTAAAAGCTTTTAGCGACTCTCTTTTTGAAGAGACAAGAAAAAGCGGACTAAGTGTTACAAATATAAATCCAGATATGACCCAAACAAATTTTTATGACGAGCTTAGATTTGAAACAAGCTCTAAAGAGGATGAAAAACTGTTAGCTTCGGACATAGCCGATGCCGTTGAACATATAATAAGCATGAGAAAGGGTGCAGTTGTAAGCGAATACACCATAAGAAGTTTGAATTTTGGGATTTCTAAAAAGAAGTTATAGTTTAATATCTATTTTTTTTGAAGTGGGTATATCAGTTGAACGTAAAAATTGTAAATTTCTTTTTATAAGTTTCATCGAAACAGATGTTTCATCTTTTAACGTATAGATTAATTCTGAAGCTTCCCTCAATAGGTAAACAGCTTCTTCTATCTCTTGCTCACTCTCAAGCTTCGGAAGTTCATCCATTAGCTCGTTTAATTTAACTGTATTTTTCTCAATTATAGCTATTTTTAGCCTAGTGAGCCACATTGTTCGTTTCTCTCCATGCATCTGAGAGACCTTTAAATACATTACTTACTTCATCAATTTTTGTTATATCATTATGTACATTTGCTTGTGACAAAAGCTGAATCTCATAGTTATAAAGACCCTCTAAGTACTTGGATACTTTCCCCTGCTTTAGGTCCAAAATAGATATAAGTTCAGTAATAATAGCAATAGAACGGTTTATCCAATAAACTTTTTTTTCTATATCCTTGTCTTTAACAGCTTTTTTTGCCTGAGCATTAAAACGAAGAACACCTTCATAGAGCATCTCAATCAGCTTAGCCGGAGATTCAACCTCTACATTATTTTGTGCATAAATATTATGAGCTGCGCTACCATACATGTTAGATCCTTTTTTACTGTCTTTACTAGTTTCTTTCATGATAATATATCGGCTATCTCACTGTTTTATTTAGTCCTTTTAGAGTAACTTTACTAATTTGAAGCTGCTGTCTGAGCATTTGCCATTTGAGTAAACATTGATGAAGCTGAATTGAACTTGCTAATCATTAAATCATATGCAGCAAATCGTTTAGCCATTATTTCATACTTAGCTTCTAGTCTTGCAGTAGCTGATTCTTTTCTATCTTCAAGTGAGGAAATATTATGTGTAATAGAATCTCTAAACTGATCTAAAATCGCATTATATTTTGTATAACTCTCTACTTTTGTTGAAAATTCTGTAAATGCGCCATCTAGTAAAACAGTCGAAGCATCAGGATTAGTAAATGTCCCCCCAGCAAAAAATGCTTCAACATTTGTTGAATTATCATTAAGTTTTTCAGTTAACAAATCTTTATCTAGACTCATTACACCATCTTTATCTACATCAAAACCATAATCAATCATTGAACCAACACCGCCACCAATACTCAGGACCATGCTTTCAATTGAACTCTTCATACTTTTAATAGTGCTCTCTTTAGAGAAGACTCCTCTATCCTCTTCCTCTTCACCAGGTGTAGTCATTTTATTTAATTCTGAAATTGTTGCATTGTAATGTTCAACAAAACTGTCAAATTTTTCCATAATAGTTTCTAAATTTTGCTGCACACTGACAGTAGATAAGCCCACTTCTTTTAAAGTAATATTTAAGCCTGTGACTAAATCATCTATATTATTACTAGTACGGGTTATAGCCTGACCATTAAATGTAAAGTTTGCGTCAACACCAGTTTGAATTGCAGTCATATCAGTAGTCAAACGAGTATCTGTAAGATTTCCGGTGCTGTCTGTTATAGTTATATCCTGCGTTGTCCCTGTATCTGCAGAACTTACAAATAAACGGAACTCTCCAGCACTTATTTGAACTACAGTAGCGTTTGCTTTATCTGTAGCAGCATCATTTATAGCATTTTTCAAGTCATCCAAAGTTGTAGTTTCATCATATGCTATACTAAAATCTAAGCCATCTATATTTAAGTTTATACTGCCTGCAGCTGTTGCGATAGTTTCAGTATTTAAAGCAAAGGCTCCTGACTGCTCTATCTGTTTAGTGGCTAAATTTACTACATTTAATGTAAAATCTTGAACATCTGTATTTGCATCAGCTGTAACCTCTACAGATGTTCCTGTTACTTCTGCACTTCTTTCATCAAAAAGAGTATTACTTTTAATTTCATTAATACTATCTATAAGATTTGTCATATGAGCATCAACGACATCCAACTCATCTTGTTTTGCCTTATCGGCTGAAATACTTCTATCTATAGGATTAATAAATTGCGCATCATCAGCCGCTCTAAGCTGATCTATGACATCCTGTGTTAAAATACTTGATCCAACACCTAGTGAACTTATAGCCATGATATATCCTTTAAATAAAACAATTCCGTTTGTTTTATTTTCTCTTAACAACTAAATCGACAATTTTATTTTTTACTTTAAATTAGTGGCAAAATATATCTCTGAAAATATAATGTGGTTTTGCAGGTAGCTACAAAAAATAGAAATTAAATATATTACTATTAAAGTAATATATTTACATGTTTACGAGGAAACGGACCAAAACTTTTACTATTGTAAAAGTTTAAGAACGTTTTGTTGAACAGCATTAGCTTGACTCATAGCGTATGAGCCAGATTGAGCTAAAATATTGTGTTTTGCAAAGTTTGCACTCTCTGCAGCAAAGTCAACATCTCTCAAAGTTGATTGAGCTGACTCTACATTTACTTGAGTAACAGAAATATTTCTAACTACTGACTCAAGTGAGTTTTGATCCGCACCAATATTTGCTCTAATTGTGTCAAGTGCACCGATACGAGTATCCATTACAGCAATAACAGCTTGTGCGGCAGCAGCATTTGTTGAAACATCTTGAGCACCAACAGCTAGCGTGTCTGCAATCGCAACATCTTTAGCATCAGCAGCTTTATGACCAATCTGTATATTAAGAGGTCCTGTACCACTTAGTAATGGTTTATCATTAAAAGTAGTACTAGTACGAATTTGATCAGACTCAACAATAAATCCCTTAATGAGTATTTAGATTATAAAAAGCAAAAAACATTCCAAGTTATGAAGTAAGGTTATGAAGTAAAAAAATAGCAAGGGAGGAATCCCCTGCTTGTAGAAGTTTTAAAGAGTCACTATTGTAATAATCTCAATACATTTTCTAAAGAAACGTGCAGGGCTTACGCCCTCAACTCATCTACTGAAGTAGACGAAGCACGTTTTGTTGAACAGCATTAGCTTGACTCATAGCGTATGAACCAGATTGAGCTAAAATATTGTGTTTTGCAAAGTTTGCACTCTCTGCAGCAAAGTCAACATCTCTTAAGTTAGATTCAGCAGCAGCTACATTTACTTGAGTAACAGAAATATTTCTAACAACTGACTCAAGTGAGTTTTGATCCGCACCAACATTTGATCTAATTGTATCAAGTGCAGTGATACGAGCGTCCATTGCAGTGATAACAGCTTTCGCAGTAGCAGAACTTGTTGTAACATCTTGAGCAGCAAGAACTACTGTATCAGCAATTACAACATCTTTTGCATCAGCAGCTTTATGACCAATCTGTATATTAATAGCAGCCTGAGTACCATTTAATAGTGCTTTATCATTAAAAGTAGTACTGGTACGAATCTGGTTAGATTCAACAATAAGCTCATTAACTTCCGCTTGAATAAATCCACGAGAAGTAACATCCTGAGTATCATTTGATGATTGAACAGCAAGAACACGAATTCTCTGAGCAATATTTGTCATCTCATTGATAGCACCATCTGCAGTTTGAAGCAAAGCAATACCATCATTTGAATTTCTGATAGCTTGACCAAGACCTTGAGACTGTGCTGAAAGTTTATTTGCGATAGCAAGACCTGAAGCATCATCAGCAGCTTTGTTGATTCTTAAACCTGAACTAAGCGCATTAAGACTTTTATCAAGTCCAACATTATTCATCGAAGCGTTTCTGTGTGCGTTCATAGCACCTATGTTTGTGTTTATTCTAAATCCCATAATAAATCCTTTTTGGGTAAGAGCCTTTCGCCCTACTTGATTTTCAGCATCCTTGCTGATTTTTCTATCTTACACTCTATATATTGACAGTTAAAAAATAACTTTAAACAAATGATTGAGATTATTGTAATAATCTCAATACATTTTCTAAAGAAACGTGCTCACTACTTCGTAGCTCTAACGATTGTTACTATTGTAACAATCTCAACACGTTTTGTTGAACAGCATTAGCTTGACTCATAGCGTATGAACCAGATTGAGCTAAAATATTGTGTTTTGCAAAGTTTGCACTCTCTGCAGCAAAGTCAACATCTCTTAAGTTAGATTCAGCAGCAGCTACATTTACTTGAGTAACAGAAATATTTCTAACAACTGACTCAAGTGAGTTTTGATCCGCACCAACATTTGATCTAATTGTATCAAGTGCAGTGATACGAGCGTCCATTGCAGTGATAGTAGCTTGCGCTTGAGCAGCCGTTCCAACAAGTTGAGCACCTACTACTGTTGCATCCGCTATTGCAACATCTTTTGCATCAGCAGCTTTATGACCAATCTGTATATTAAGAGCTCCCGTACCAGTTAGTAGCGCTTTATCATTAAAAGTAGTACTAG
This sequence comes from Candidatus Sulfurimonas baltica, assembly GCF_015265455.1. Classification (NCBI taxonomy): domain Bacteria; kingdom Pseudomonadati; phylum Campylobacterota; class Epsilonproteobacteria; order Campylobacterales; family Sulfurimonadaceae; genus Sulfurimonas; species Candidatus Sulfurimonas baltica. The sequence goes on from NZ_CP054492.1 coordinate 2,612,202, forward strand.
TACGAATTTGATCAGACTCAACAATAAGCTCATTAACTTCCGCTTGGATAAATCCACGAGAAGTAGCATCTTGAGTATCATTTGATGCTTGAACAGCAAGAACACGAATTCTCTGAGCAATATTTGTCATCTCATTGATAGCACCATCTGCAGTTTGAAGCAAAGCAATACCATCATTTGAATTTCTGATAGCTTGACCAAGACCTTGAGACTGTGCCGAAAGTTTATTTGCGATAGCAAGACCTGAAGCATCATCAGCAGCTTTGTTGATTCTTAAACCTGAACTAAGCGCATTAAGACTTTTATCAAGTCCAACATTATTCATCGAAGCGTTTCTGTGTGCGTTCATAGCACCTATGTTTGTGTTTATTCTAAATCCCATAATAAATCCTTTTTGGGTAAGAGCCTTTCGCTCTAGTTGATTTCAGCATCCTTGCTGATTTTTTATCTTACACTCTATATATCGACAGTTAAAAAAATAACTTTAAACAAATGATTGAGATTATTGTAATAATCTCAACACGTTTTCTAAAGAAACGTGCTCACTACTTCGTAGCTCTAACGATTGTTACTATTGTAACAATCTCAACACGTTTTGTTGAACAGCATTAGCTTGACTCATAGCGTATGAACCAGATTGAGCTAAAATATTGTGTTTTGCAAAGTTTGCACTCTCTGCAGCAAAGTCAACATCTCTTAAGTTAGATTCAGCAGCAGCTACATTTACTTGAGTAACAGAAATATTTCTAACAACTGACTCAAGTGAGTTTTGATCCGCACCAACATTTGATCTAATTGTATCAAGTGCAGTGATACGAGCGTCCATCGCAGTAATAACACCTTGTGCACCAACAGTTGTTGAAACATTTTGAGCAGCAAGAACTACTGTATCAGCAATTGCAACATTTTTAGCATCAGCAGCCTTATGACCGATTTGTATATTAAGACCGCCTGCTACCTGACTACCGTCCAGAAGTGGCTTATCATTAAAAGTAGTACTGGTACGAATCTGGTTAGACTCAACAATAAGCTCATTAACTTCCGCTTGAATAAATCCACGAGAAGTAGCATCCTGAGTATCATTTGATGATTGAACAGCAAGAACACGAATTCTCTGAGCAATATTTGTCATCTCATTGATAGCACCATCTGCAGTTTGAAGCAAAGCAATACCATCATTTGAATTTCTGATAGCTTGACCAAGACCTTGAGACTGTGCCGAAAGTTTATTTGCGATAGCAAGACCTGAAGCATCATCAGCAGCTTTGTTGATTCTTAAACCTGAACTAAGCGCATTAAGACTTTTATCAAGTCCAACATTATTCATCGAAGCGTTTCTGTGTGCGTTCATAGCACCTATGTTTGTGTTTATTCTAAATCCCATAATAAATCCTTTTTGGGTAAGAGCCTTTCGCTCTAGTTGATTTCAGCATCCTTGCTGATTTTTCTATCTTACACTCTACATATCGACACTAAAAATAATAACTTTAAGTAAATTTGTAAACTTTTTATCATTTTACTTATTTAATCTTTTTCGGGTACACTTTCGAAATTAAAACAACTATACTATATATAGGAAAACTATTTGAACTTAATTATCGTCGAATCACCAGCTAAGGCTAAAACTATCAAGAACTTCCTTGGCAAGGAGTATGAGGTTATCGCATCTAAAGGGCATATACGAGATTTGCCTAAGTCTCGCTTTGGAATAACTGTAGAAGAAGAGACTCAGCACCTTGTACCAGCATATAGTGTTGCAAAAGAGAACTCCGCCATTGTAAAAGAGATCAAAGAGCTTGCAAAAAAAGCTGATACAATATATATCGCGACCGATGAGGATCGCGAGGGTGAGGCTATTGGATGGCATATTGCTCATGCTATAAAAAAAGACCCAGAAGAGTTACCTCGTATCGTATTTCATGAGATTACAAAAACTGCAATAAACAATGCACTTGAAAATGCCCGCAAAATTGATATGGATATGGTAAATGCACAGCAAGCTCGTCGTATGCTTGACCGTGTTGTAGGCTATAAACTCTCTCCACTTCTTAGCTCAAAAATTCAAAAAGGGCTTTCAGGCGGTCGTGTTCAGTCTTCTACTCTTAAGCTTGTAGTAGACAGAGAACGTGAAATAAATGCTTTTATACCTGTAGAGTTCTGGTCTATCGACACTATGTTTAAAAAAGATATTGAGGCAACTCTTACATCTCATATGGGAGATAAACTTTCAAAACTTTCAATCTCTAACAAAGATGAAGCTGCAGTGATAACACAAAGTGTAAATAATGACTCATTTATAATCTCTAAAATAGAGACTAAAGAGAGAAAAAGTTCTACTCCACCGCCATTTATGACCTCAACTCTACAACAAACTGCTTCAAGCAAATTGGGATTTACCCCTAAAAAGACTATGATGGTAGCACAGGCGCTTTACGAGGGTGTAAAAACACCGAGCGGGACTTCTGGTGTTATTACCTATATGAGAACAGATTCACTAAACCTCGCAGCGGAAGCTGTAGATGCTGTTCGTGGTGTTATTGAGAGCAGATTTGGGGAGAAATACCTACCTAAAGAGGCAAAAGTTTATAATAAAAAATCTAAAGGTGCGCAAGAGGCTCACGAAGCTATCCGTCCTACTATGCTTGATTTTACTCCTGAAGTTGCACAAAAATTTCTTAAAGCTGATGAGATTAAACTCTATCGTCTAATATATGAAAGATTTATGGCTTGCCAGATGAATGATGCGATATTTGAACAACAGAGTATTATATTTACTGGTGAGAACAACGAGTATAGAGCAAGTGGCAGAAAACTTATTTTTGATGGTTTTTATGCACTAACAGGGGCGGAAGACAAAGATAAGCTTTTACCGACTTTGACAGAGGGTAGCAAAGCAGAGATTCAGAGTGTTAAACAAGAGCAACACTTTACTGAACCGCCGGCTAGATACTCTGAGGCTGCACTGATTAAAAAACTTGAAAGCGAAGGGGTTGGACGTCCATCTACTTATGCTCCAACAATTGCAACACTAAGCGGTCGTACTTACGTGACTATTGAGAAAAAACAGATTATTCCAACTGAGATTGCATTTACTGTAACTGATATGCTGGAAAAAAACTTTGCTAACATTGTAGATATCTCTTTTACAGCCAATATGGAAGAAAAACTTGATGAAGTAGCAGAAGGAAATAGTGACTGGCAAGAACTTTTAAGTGAATTTTATTTCCCTTTTATAGAGCAGATTAACGAAGGTAAAGAGAAAATTGTTTCACTAAAATTGGCTAAACCACTTGGTAGAGCTTGCCCTAAATGTGGGGAAGAGTTGCTTCTTCGTTCTGGCAGATTTGGAAACTTTGTTGCATGCAGCGGCTTTCCTACATGTAAATATACGGAACAAGTTGATGAAGATGGAAATAAAGTAGAAGTAGTAGTTGAGACAAGCGGCGTGATATGTGATAAGTGTGGGAAAGATATGATAGTTAAAAATGGCAGAAACGGTCAATTTTTAGCTTGTAGCGATTACCCAGATTGTAAAAACACTAAGAGCATTAATGTTGAAGAGAAAACATCTGAGACACCTTGTCCAGACTGTGGTGGGACGATAAGCCTTAAGAATTCTCGTCGTGGTCCTTTTTGGGGGTGTGAAAACTATCCTGATTGTAAGTTTATTTCAAAATTTGAACCGACAAAAATCAAGTGTCAAGAGAAAGACTGTAATGGTCTACTAGCTGAAAGAACTTTTAGAAAAAAAGAAATTTATGAGTGTGTAAAATGTAAAGCTAAAACACCGAGGGAAGAGAACTAGAACAACATGAAGATAGGAATTATTTCAGACACTCACTCTAAGGTTAAAAAAGCCAAGAAGGCTCTTGATACCTTAGTGAGGGACGGTGCTGAATTTATAGTTCACGCAGGTGATATAGTAGAGCTTGAAACACTTGAGCTTCTTCGCGATTGCGGTCTGAAATATGTAGCGGTATATGGAAATAATGATGCACATTTAGCAGAGTACCATAGTGAATTCAACCTCGTTCAAGAGCCTTATTTTTTTAAAATTGCACAGACAAAGTTTAAACTAATGCATCTCCCTTTTTACATGTCACCAGATGCTGATGTTGTAATATTCGGCCATACACATACATTTGACAGCGATTTTAAAGGAAACACTCTATTTTTAAACTCTGGTGAAGTGTGTGCGAGAAGCAAACCTCTCTCTGAATGGGCAATGCTTGAAGTGAAGAAAAGTGAATTTTTGGTCACCCATTACACAAAAGCCAACAGTAGCGATAATATTAATCAAAAACATTTTAAATATAAACGGGAACACAATGAATAAAGAGATATTTTTATGCTCTATTTGTAATATAAATAGCGGTACATGTAACGAAGATTGCAAATTTTGCTCTCAAAGCGTACGATACAAAGCAGATATACAAAGATACAAACAAAAAAATATAGAAGATATTTTAAAAGAGGCTAAAATTGCAAGAGACGGGGGAGCATTGGGTTTTTGTTTAGTTACTGCCGATAAGGGTCTAAATAAAAAAACTCTTGATTTTGTATGCTCTATTGCCAAAGTCTTAACTAAAGAAGTTCCCCAGCTAAGACTAATTGCATGTAACGGCACAGCAAGCGTAGAGCAACTTTTAACCCTTAAAGCATCCGGCATTAAGGCATATAACCATAACCTTGAAACATCAAAAGCGTTTTATCCACAAATTTGTACAACACACTCATGGGATGAGAGATACTCTACATGTAAGAATGTAAACGAGGCTGGATTAGTACTTATAACTGGTGGAATTTTTGGTCTTGGTGAAACACAAGAAGATAGAGTATCAATGCTAGAATCACTTAATTCTCTAAATCCAACTTCTGTCCCTATAAACTTTTACCACCATAATGAAGCATTAGAGCTTCAACCAAACTCTCTAACTACAGACGAAGCACTCAATCTTATAAAGCTAACACGCGAGACAATTCCAAATGCACAGCGAATCATGGTTGCAGGTGGCAGAGAAATTATGTTTGGTGAGAGGCAAGAGGAGATTTTTAACTACGGTGCAAACTCAATTGTAATAGGAAACTATCTTACAACAAACGGAAGAGTTATAAGTAAAGACTTAGATATGCTAGAATACCTTAGTTTAAAAGTTGCAAAATTAGTAAAATAGATACGGAGAACATTTATGTCTGATAACGTTGTGTTAATAGTAACTATTTCGCTTATTATTATATTCTCACCATTCTTTGCCAAACTTCTAAAACTTCCTACCACACCGATAGAGATAATTTTAGGTTCCATTTTTGGATATGTTGGTTTTTTACATAATGAGCATCTTTTTGAGATAGTTGCAGAGCTTGGATTTTTATATCTGATGTTTATAGCCGGGACAGAGATTAACTTAAAGAATACTCTAAAAACCCCTTCTAACATAATGAAAAAGGTTACTATTTACCTTATTCTTTTATATACTTTTTCCATATCTCTATCTCTGTACCTTGATTTAGGAAAAATATTTATGGTACTTTTACCGCTAATATCAGTTGGTTTGGTTGCTACACTTTCAAAGGAGTACGGAAAAACACCTTGGCTTACTCTATCTATGACAGCAGGAGGAATAGGAGAGGTGGTAAGTATCGGTCTTTTAACCCTCACTTCTGCTGCGCTGCAGTCCGGATTTGGATTGGGACTTATTAAAACAATTTTTGCTCTTTTAGTATTTCTACTTTTTATGTTCTTACTATTTAGAGCGATGGAACTACTTTTTTGGTGGTTTCCTGAAGTATCAACATCTTTAATGCCACATATCGACAACAAAGAACAAGATATAAGACTCTCGATGGGGATATTCTTTCTTCTTGTGGGTGCCATGCTATATTTAAAACTTGAGCTTGCCTTTGGAGCATTTTTGGCTGGAATATTTATTCCAACATTCTTTGAGCACAAACATGAACTACCCGAGAAGTTGGCCTCATACGGGTTTGGATTTTTAATTCCTATATTTTTTATCCATATTGGAAGTTCTTTTCATCTTGATGCATTAGTGATTGAAGGTCTGATTTCAAAAGCTGCAATCATAGCTTTTGCCATGATTGTTATGAGAGTGGTAGCTTCTCTTGTCTTTATAAAAGAGTTAAAGCTTGCTGATTCTATACTTATGGGTCTGTCACACTCTATGCCTCTTACTCTTCTTATTGCAATGGCAACCCTAGCGTATAATGCAAACAGTATAGATGAACTTCACTACTATGCTTTTATTTTAGCTTCTCTTTTTCAGGTAATTGCTGTTATGATTGTTATTAAACTTATCAATAACTATAAGCTTGCGAAGGGGTTATGATGCCACGTTCTGTTTTACTGCAACTTGCTCGTGACTCAATACAAGAAGTGCTAGAGGCAAAAAGAACGATAAACAAGGCAGCTCTTTTACGTAAACATCCTCTTTTAAATCAGATGATTGCTACCACAGTAAATATTTACATTGACAATAAACTTAGAGGAAGCTCAAAAACAAAAATCCCATCTTTTACACTTCTTGAGGATATAATAAGAAATGCAAAAATATCAGCATTTGAAGATAAGAGTTTCACCCCTATTTCAACTTCTGAGTATTTAAGCTGTGAGATAGAGATACTCATTACAACTCCCGATGGAGTTATAAGCGAAAAAGACCCATCAATTCTTAAAACAACTTCTTATTCGCTTGGAAAAGATATTTAATTATCATAGTTAAAATGAGGCTTTTATTGCAAGGTCAACCTGATCTCTGACACACATGAAGACCATGCACGGCATCTCAATACCAAAGTCGCTAACAAGTATCATTGTAGAAGCGTTTATAACCAAACTGCCATTTTCAACTTTTATATCTGCATTTGCACTTAGAGGTCTCTCTTGTCCGTGAAAACTCATTGTTCCATTTATAGTATAAGAGTCTTTTGCCTCTTTTTTTGTTATATCTAAAATAGTATAGGTTGCATCTTTAAACTTATCGGCTTCAACCTCTTTATACATACTCTCATCTCTGTCTGTTTTGTTGCTGATAAAACCAATCATATCAACCCAAAACTTTCCTTTTATGGTAGTAATATCATTGTTTTGTATGCTTAACTCAGCCTTCAAAGAGTTGTTCGTTGGATTAATTTCACTATCCATCATCATCTCTGTATGTGCAACAACCGAACCATCTTTTAGTTTTAAATCCATTGCGAGAAGAGGAAGACTTAGAAGTAGAACTATTAGTAAATTTTTCATTGTAAATCCTTAATATATAAGTTTAAAAAGCGCTAACGCTAAACCCAGACCAGAAGCAATCCAGCCAACAAACACCATTATAAACGCAAGTTTAGAGAGGCTCATCTCTTTGCTTAATGTTCTAAAGACTGTAACATTATAGTACGAAATTGTAAAAGGGTAAAGTATCGCAAGTAAAAGAGGCATCTCAAAATAAAATAGAGAATAACTTCCTAAAAACAACAAAGCAATAATAATATGCTGTTTTTTCTTTGTAATAGCTATAAGGTATGCAGCCAATAAACCAACTACATGAAATATCCCAATTATAAGTGTATGTTTAGACCAAATATCCAACTCATTATGCCTAGAGAGAGTCTCAAACAAAGTAGAATCTAAAAGTATCCATAATATCAAAGGAGCATAAGAAACAAATGACAATGATAGAATCTTTGCATCTGTATCAACTTTGTAATTTTTAAGCAAAACTGCACTAAAAAGAGCAATAAAAGAGAAAATAATTGCCAACAACAGTCTGTCATCAACATCGGATGTATAAAAGTACGTACCGGCGATGTAAGCAATAGCCAGAGCAAGAAGAAGTTGGTTGCTCTGCTTTACTTTAAACAGGTAAATTCCCAATGGAGCCATAAGACCGACAGCTAGCCCTAAAATAGAGAGAGTGTATATGTTGTAGTGTGGATAAGTAAATGATAGTAGCAGCTGAAGCGTTAAGGCAATCATGATTTTGTGTATCGGTTCAACTATCTTGCCCCAAGACCTGCCGCTTAAGATTGTTCCTAAAATGCCACCCACAAACATAGGAAAAAGCACTGTTAAATCAGAGTTGTAATGCGCGACAACTCCTGTTTGAATTATTAAAAGATAATAGCTTAGTTCAAATCCAAGAAGTAAAACAAGAGCGAACGAATTAATCATAAGCGGTTCCTAAACAGTAGGTAAACCAAGGCAAATGAGATATCGTAAAAACCTACCAGGAGGCCAAGCATATCTATAGTTTCTAGGTAAAACAAAGATAAGAACATGGTGCCGGTAATAATCCTTGCGATAGAGGTTAGATATGCCAAAAGGTGAGCCTCTTTAGTAATACCTATGAGATGTAAGATGCCGACAAAACCCATAAAACCAAAAACCAAATAGTAGTAAGGGGAAAAAGATAGTCCCAAAAATTCAAAAAGAAGAGGTCCCGCCAAGATGAGAATTAAAGCGCCCAGACCATCTGATGCAAAACCGCTTAAATGATAAAGCTGAAGTATGGATGGCTTTTTGTACTCCATCTTCTGGAGGATATAAAAAGCTAAACCTGTTACCGCCAATACCCCTGCTATAAGACGAGCATACCACATTGTAATAACATCTATTTTAAGGAAACCAGCTTCATCAAAACCAGCTAAAGTGAGGGAGACAAAGATTATTCCAATGACATAAAGCCAAAAGTGGATAAATGCTTTATGAAATTTATAAAAATAGCTAAGAACGCTCATCGACATAAAAAATATGCCAAGCCCAACGGCAAGATGTGCATGTGCGATTGTAATGTCATTTTTATGCATAGCAAATCTAATCTCTGGAAAGAAGAGAATATTGCCCTGAATCATCACAAACAAAAAGGTCCAGATAGATATAACCAAGTATGGCGCAGATCTAAGAGTGATTTTTGCATCTCTGCACCATTTTATAAGCAGTGGGGCATAGGCAAATGTCATCCACTGGTAAATCCACTCCTCACCGTATGACAAATCACCTCTAAGTATACGAGTAGCGACTGATACAATATAAGCTACAAATGGAAGTACCCAAAATATATGCCACTTTGGCTTGAAGTCATCTTTTGCATGAATCTTTATAAGAAGATAAAACAGAGGAATTAAGGTAAAACTCATCCCCAAAGTGTTATCACCGTGAGGACCGACTAGAGTTTTTTCTACTTGACCAATTTCTGGATTCATCAAAATTAAAAGTGCTATTGGTGCGCTAAAAAGAGCAGCCTTGGAGACTTTTACCCATATTGGGGGAACGGAATACTGTTTAATAATTTTAAAAATTGCAATAATATAAAAAACTCCGCTAAGAGCAAGTAAGAAGTTAAGCTCGTAAGCAAAATCATAAAAAGGGAGACCTCTTTGAACTCCCAATCCAATTGAGAGAGCTGCCATAAACAAAAACAGATGCCAAAGAAAAAAATAATTTCTAATTGGAACAACGGCATCATCCAAATTTAATCCATCTTTAGAGAACAGTGCAAACGGAAGCAGAGAGAGTGCAAGCATCATAGGACCATAAAGCATTAGTGTTATATGAAGTGAACGGGTTGTTGCAGCATTTAGAAGTGTATTGTCAAGCATACTAAATCCAACGAGTTGTGCGGCATATATAGCTCCAACTAAGACAGAAGCTAAAAATACAAAAGCCCACACCGGCACAATAGAGTGTATTAACTTATTGAAGTTTGCCATCTACCATCCTTAGTTTTTTAGTTGCATACTCTTCAACTTTCATGTCATGAGAAGCTACCACAACCGTCGTACCATTTTTTACACACTTTGCTAAAAGCTCATATACAATTGCACTGTTCTTAGAGTCCAAACTCCCTGTAGGCTCATCTGCAAAGATGATTTTTGGCTCATTTATAAGTGCACGTGCCAAAGCAACTCTCTGTCTTTGCCCACCTGAAATCTCATTTGGATAACGTTTTGCCAACTCCAAAATTCCAAGTTGCTCTAGCAGTCTACTAATGTTTTTCTTTTTCTCATCTATGGCTGCTAAAGCAATATTCTCATACACACTGAGATAGTTTATAAGGTAGTGAAATTGAAAAACAAAGCCTATGTTTTTTTGACGAAACTTGTCCAAATTTGAAATCTCATCCATATGAAAGTTGTCTATTAAGAACTCTCCTCTTGATGGTTTAAGCAGGGTTGAGAGGATAGAGAGGAGAGTTGATTTTCCACTTCCACTATCTCCGCTTAAAAATACAAATTCACCCTCTTTTATCTCCAACGAGAGATCATAAAGGACTTGCTCTTTTCCATAAAAATGTGAAATATTAGATGTTTTTATCATGAGCACCCCTGATTTATCAGAAGTATTGGGTCTGTTTTAGAAGCTATCCACGCTGGGATTAGTGAGCCAACAAGAGCCATAAGCAGTGTTGAGACTAAGACATATAGAGCAGTGGAGAGTGAAAGTGACCCATTGACATATCCTTGAAGAGTCTCTACATGTGGAATAATCTCCAAAATTATCAAGCTTAAAATAAGAGCAAATATATAAGCTGATATGCTCATAATAAGTGTCTCAAAAAAAAGATTTTTAATTATAAAAAGTCTGCTTTTTCCAAGAGCTCGCATAATGCCGAACTCCTCTTTGCGGGAGTTGACTATCATACTCATAACAGATGCGATGCCCATAAGACCCATGGCAAATGCAAGAGTAGAGATAACTAAAGATGAGTTTTCTATAATCTTGAACTGGTTATACTCTTTGACAAAACTTTTTGTTGTTTTTACCTCTATTTCACTATCCAAAGCGGAGATGCTTTTTAGAATTTTATTTGTATAGTCCGGGGACAAGGAAGATACTATAATATATGAGGCTGAGCGGTTAAAAAGCTCCCCGGCATCTTCTATATTCATAACTAAACCACCCTCTTCAAAGCCAACATCACTACTGTAAGTGCCTGAGATCATAAAGAGCTTGTTTCCAATTTTTATGCTTGGAGTGGTGAACTGTTTAGCTATATTTCCGCCCAACATAACCTCCCCACTCTTTGGGTATTTACCATTTGAGAGTTTGTAGTGCCCAAAATGATTTTTTGTTGTCCCATATATTCCGGCTATTGGAATATGTCCAACGGGAGAGGCTCCAACAACCATCGCATAGCTTGATTTAACACTCTGCGTTTTGTTTATTTTATCCAGAAGCGTAATATCTACATTGGAAAAGAAAGTATCAGAGATACCCTTTTGCGTAATTATAATATCTCCGTCTGTTTTAATCATGGTAGAGAACATTCCGATTATCCCCTGAGAGACCGAAGTGATTAAAAAAATTGCCATTACCGCTATGGTAATAGATGAAAATATAAGCAAACTTTTAAAGCGGTTTTTGCTTAAAGCTTTTAATGAAATCACTTTTCAATTGCCAATTTTAGTTCTTGTTTTGTGGATATGTAAGAGATATTTTTAATTTTTCCATCTTCCACCCTTAGTAGCGTTATCTTTGCCTCTTTGTTTGGAACAACAGTTCCAAATTTTTCATCATAATGCAGATATATAAGATGTTTATATTTTCTAAGCTTTGGGAGGGCAAACATATTTGTAATTACAGTGGGCATCTTATTGATATCGGCTATAAAAATAGCACGATTCATTTGCAGATAGTATGCATCTTGAGTATCTAGATACTCGTTTACCAAAGCTCCTGTCTCTTTGTCAAAAGCGGCAATTACAAGCTTTGGGTTTTTAGGAACTCTCATCTCACGCCCTTGCGGAGTTTCATATTTAAAACCGTTAAGTTCGCCAAGAGCAGAACCAATTTCAATCGAGCTTGCACCTAAAAAAGCTGCAAAAATGCTTACTATTAATAAAAATCTATTCATATCTTTTCCTTGATTTGTTAAGAATTATACTCTTTAAATACTAATTGATTGTAAAAACAGGAATCTCGCTTGGAACCCTGTATCGAACCTTCGGTCCCCAATATCCCAACCCTCTCGTGACATAGAGAAGTGTTTTATTTCTGACATAGAGTCCTGAAAAATATGGCTGAAAGAATTTCACGACAATATTGAAGGGATAAACCTGCCCTCCATGAGTATGTCCGCTCAACTGAATATCTATGCGGAATTTATCTACATGCAGAATATCTTTTGGTTGATGTGCTAGTAATATTGTTGAGAGGTTTGGGTCAAGCTTTGCAAAAAGCTCTTTGATTGGTCGCTTTATGCCGCGTGCAAAACTATATCTGTCGCTAAGTCCGACGAGTTGCAGGGGCACACCATTTATAGAGAGTATTTCAATCTTGTTATCCAAGCATATTACCCCGGCATCAAAAAGCATATCTTTTAAAGCAGTTGGGCCGTAAACAATATCATGATTCCCTGTGACATAATAGGTAGGCGCCACTAGTAATTTAAAAGTTTTAAGATGCTTATGAAGCTTTGTTGCGAATGTTTGAAGAATATCGCCTGTTATAACTACAAGGTCTGGATTTAAACCATTGATTTTTGCAATCAGTGTTTTTAGATAGCTTATCTCAATATTTTGCGTAAGATGAAGGTCCGAGAGTTGAACAATGCGAAGACCCTTAAGAGATGAGGAGAAATTTTGTGCTTGCAAACTGATTTCTTCAAAAGGAAAATGTGTCCAGCCGGTTTGTAATGACATAATGTATTATCTACTCAAATCTTCTCTGAATTGTTCTAGTAAACCGTCAAGTGACATTTTCAAATCAGCAAACTCTAAACTATTGTTATTAAGAACAATCTTATCACCCTCTTGTATATTTCTACTGATGCGTAAAACTTTTCCGTTTTGAGAATCTAGCAGACGACTCTCGCCTAATAGCCTCACATCTTCATCCATGTAGGCATTATAAGAGACTACATTTAGTCCCATTGCTATTGGTGTAAAATTATCCCATTTATTATCATTGAAATGTACTTCAACGGCAGAAACAGCACTTTCAAATTTTAGAGTATTCACTGATTTTACCTCTGTCAATTTAAACTTTTCACTATTTTCAATCTCTTTTTTGTATGCTGATGTTAAATACTCAGAGATTTCTTTATATAATTTTTTTTGCGAGAGAGTTTGCTTATCTTCTGAAATTGAGGATATTACCAAAACTGGAGCCACGATTATATTTTTGTATTTTAATAAATCAGTTTTATTTATATTAGAGTTATTAAGATGTGTATAATTTTCAAAAAAGCCGCTATTTTTTGCTTGTATAGTTCGGCTTGAACACCCACTCATTAAAAACACGACACCAACGACTATACCTACTGCTAAAGTTTGTAATCTCAAATCTAATCCTTTGTATATTTATATTAACAACATTCTATATTAAAACCGCTCTACCCTTGTTAAATCAAATAGATAATTTAATATTTTATGCTATCATTAATGATATTAATATTAGGCTTCATAGTGAAACATTTAAAAATTATTTTCAGTTTATTACTAACAGCGTTTATGCTCTCAGGTTTTTGGTCAGGTAAAAGCGATAAAGAGATAAAAGAGGATAATAGGCAGGAGAGAATAGAGCGCCACAAGGTAAACAATGAAACACTTCAGCTTCTATATAAATACGCACCCAAAGCTAGAGATATGGTTTTAAGATCTTACGGATACGCAACATTTACTAATGTTGGTGTAAATATAGTTTTATTTTCCGTAGAAGGTGGAAAAGGTATGGCACGCAACAATAGAACTGGATGGACAACATATATGAATATGGCCTCTGGCGGAGTTGGTCTAGGGCTTGGCATTAAGGATTTTAGAGCTGTATTTTTATTTGAAAACAAAAAAGCCTTTGATTCATTTGTTAATTCAGGGTGGGAAGCTAACGCTCAAGCAGATGCGGCTGCCAAAGTTGGCAAAGAGGGGGGAGCTGTAAATGCTGCAATTACAGTTGCTCCTGGAGTAAGACTCTACAAGTTGACTCAAAACGGTCTTGCAATTCAAGCAACAGTACAAGGTACAAAATATTGGAAAGATGCTGAACTTAACTAAACAATAATTATTTAGGTCTTTAAAAAGCTAGCACTAAGCGAATTCCTGCTTCTTGATTTTTGCCCCAAATTTTAAATATAATTTTCTTAGTAATTGGAGTAGTAAAATATGCTTCAAAGTCACCTTTGCTTTTCCTTCCGGTAAAGAATACTGGTTCTCTAAAGTCGATTCCTATGTGGCTTAAACCGTTCCAGTAGCTAAGGCCTGCTAAAACTTCAATACCTGCTGTCATTTTTAGTGGATAAACAGTTGCCTGTCCCATTCCATACCATAGCAGAGAAGATGTCCCATATGAAACTCCTGATCCAACTTGCACAAGTGGCTGTAATGAACTATCTTTGAGTGATCGATCTGCTCCTGCGTATATTTTCCAAGATACAGGATGATAAAAATCGAATCTCTTTGTAAGCGATTCGATTTTAAGCAAAGTAAACGATTGAAGAGAAGTTTTATTTTCAATACGTCGCATTTCTAATCCTAAAAATTCTAGAGTTCCATCACCCAATTCTGAATATAAATCATGAATTCGGTTAAATAGTATAGGACGTACGTTTAGGTCTAATCCTTCAACTCCATTTACTTGAAGATATCCAACCTCTATTTTAGAGCTTCCATGGCGTATTGGCTCTCCTATATATCGCTCATTAGGTGGAGTATAGGGGAGTTGTTTTACATCTTCGAAATCACCTTTTCCTTGATGAAAGCGTTTAAATAAAATATCATAGTAGCCATTTATAAGATAGCCAAGCTTATCTTTAGTTTCATTAGATAAGTTTATACTCTCTAATTCTTCTTTTTTATCTCCACTGTTTTTCCATCTGGAAAAAAAATCTTTTTCTTCAGCAGTAAAGCCATTATATATCGTATGTAAACTATTAATTAATGGTGGTTGAGTGTCGATTTGCATGACAAGCCCTGCTTTTTTTATTTCATTTATAGTTTCATATGGAATTACAGCATATGGAAAATTTTCTCTAAGCTTTAGCCCAGGTCTAGCTACTTCTAAAAACCAAAGCATTTCATAGGCGCAGTTTTCAGTAAAAAATTTGTAATTAATGTTTGCATCATAAAGCTCATAGGCATGCCAGAGCATATTTTCAATTTCATCTTGTGTTAAATTAAGACGATATTCACTGAGGCTTCGTTGTTCAACAATGTTATAACCTTCATGTAACTTGAAATAAGGCTCTGCTACGAATTTTCCATTAAATCCTCCTCTTATACCTTTAGATAGCAGGTCAATAAATCCAACTTCTTGAGGAATCTCTGCAGCAAAACTGAGTGTTTGTGAAAAAAATCGGTTATTAGTTTTATGGATTGTGATAAACGTGTGACCAAAATAGGATATGGGCGAACCAAGATATGAGGAAGCAAATGACATACTTACAGATTCTCCACGGGAGTCTTTTAAAAATTCGTTTAAATTAGTACAGTGGTCAAAAGTTATATTTAAATCTAATTTCTTGTTTAAATAACGGTAGCGAGCAGGAAATCGGCAAAGCATTTCATCTTTTTTATCACTTCTCAATTCACTTATAGCGATATTAAACTCATTTTCTGGAGAAAAAGGATTTGATAAAAAAAATTTAGGATCGTTGATATCACTTTTGTTATCATCGCGAATATGCAGAAGCGAATGCCATTCAGGTGATTCAGCTAATGGCTGAGCATGGGCGCAGTTAATTACAAAAAAAACAGCAAAGATAACTGAAAAGAAAAATTTCAACGGTATTCTACAACTGCTTTTGCAAAATAGTAAGTGTCTTTAGTGGAGCTTGCTAGTTTATGCAATATTAGAAAATTCATTATAGGCTTTTGTGCTATTAAACTTTCCACGTAATCACCTTCACCAAATTCAATTTCATGAATAAGACGAGAATGATTAAGTAGAATGAAGCTCATTATTGAAGATTCAGCGTGTGTTTGATATTTCTTAGAATATTGTATATTATCAGAACCTAAAAGTAGATTCACTAATATAGCTGTAACTATTACACTTCTAAGAAAAAGTTTCATTAATCTTTTTTCTTAAGTTCTGAATAATAGTTGTTAGGAGCATAATTCCACGCAGCGCCAGTAATAAGGTCAGTTGTACTAAAATCCCAAATAATATTAAGCAATGCTACACCATTGTATGAAGTTCCCATTGGCATTGTAAAAATTTCATATCCATCTTTTTTAAAAGAAACATTTTTTTGTGCATGTGCTTTAGGTAAAGAGACTGTACAAGGAGTTGAACAAGATGCAACACCATCAATTAATACCGTTGCGCCTTCTGGATTACTATTAAAAGTAACATTTTGATTGCTACCAGAGATTATTGTTGCACTCGCAAATATCATGCTTGATGCCAATGCAAGGCCAACTAAAGTTTTTTCTATCATTTTACGTCCTTAAGGTTAGTATATATTTTCATTATTGAAAATAATGATGACATAATAGCAGATTATTTAATTGAATATAACAAAAATGCAGTGCGATATAGTATAAAACCAACAATTAATAATGGTGGACCAAAGTTTTAGAGTATCACAAAACACACAGCTTTCATTTAGCTATGACTACAAAGAGAGATTCAACTTTGACTTGAAAGAGAAAGAAGACAGCATAAAATTAAATTTAAATTACTACTTTTAGCATTATCTGAGTTTTAACAAGTACCCATCAGAAATTTTATCAAGTTTATATCTGTAAAGTCCATCAAGCTCTATAACGGCTCTGTAGTAACCATCGTGATTCCCAACCCTGATATTGTTAAAAATTTTTTTAAAATTTTTTTTACTATAACTTTTCATGCTGCTATCTCGTTTAAAATCTAATACAATTCTGTGTGGGTCAACAAGTAAAAAATTTCTTATCATGTTGTCTGAGGTAATAATTTTTAGGTTTTTGCCAGAAGAGTAGAATTTCAAATATTGAGTTGATGCAATTTGTTCATACTCTATACTTTTCTTTAATGTTTCATTTTTGTTCTTAGTTATTGGCTCAGGTGCTGGCGCCGAACCATAATCTTGCGATATAAAAATAGGTAAATGCCAGTCAATAGAGTTATCTAGCTCTATGTTCTTAGTCTCAAGTGAACCATCTAAATTTTTATACTCTATTGTTACTTTTTGAAGAATTCTAGCTTGTGCTGGCAAGGTGATTGTTGCTCTTTTAAGAGGGACTTTTTCTATGTTCTCGTTAGATGAATAAGGGATATCTTTTTCCCCTTTAGATGGGAAAAATGGATTTTCACGAGCATGTAAAGTTACAAGTAAAAAAGTAGTTATTAGAAAAACTTTAATCAAAACCACCCCTAATTTTTCGAGTATTATAACAAGTTAATTATAATTTCGTACTATTTTGCAGAAATCTCTTTTAGTTCAAAATACTCTCTTTGTAGTTCTGCATTTTCATCTTTTAATCTATATATCTCACTATGAAGATACTCTTCATAATCTTGAAGTCCAAAAAGAACCTCCAATGAATTTGTACCATAAAGCAAAACACCAAGATATATTCCAATACAAAGAACTATAAGTGCTAATATCAAAAACTTTGCTACCGATAGCCCGAGATACCTTTGAGTTATACTCTGAGTATCATCTATACCTTCATAAAGTTCTTCATTATTCATATAAGCACCTACAATATTATTGGTCTTAATTAAAAATTGCTGAGCCTAAGTATTCACCATACACTATTTCATTTTCTATTTCTAAAAGGCGGTTATACTTAGCAGTTCTCTCACCTCTTGCTGTAGAACCTGTTTTTATCTGACCACAATTAAGAGCTACAGCGAAATCTGCAATAAAAGCATCTTCGCTCTCACCAGAGCGGTGGCTCATAACACATGTATAACCATTTCTTTGAGCAAGACGAACTGTTAACATTGTTTCAGAAACTGAACCAATCTGATTTGGCTTGATTAATATTGAGTTTGCAATACCTTTTTTGATCCCCTCATTTAAAATATTTACATTAGTAACAAAAAGGTCATCTCCAACAATCTGAATTTTATCACCAAGCTTTTCAGTCATTAGTTTAAATCCATCCCAGTCATCTTCGCTTAGTCCATCTTCAATAGACACAATTGGGTATTTAGAACATAAGTCAGCATAATAATCAACTAATTCTGCTGAAGTTACTGTACGGTTTTCAGACTCCAATCTATAGCCACCATCAACAACTAGCTCAGATGCTGCAACATCCATAGCTATTCCCATATGCTCTCCAGCTTTATATCCAGCTTTCTCAATAGCTTCCATAATAATTTGTATTGGCTCTTCGTTTGATCCTAAGTCTGGTGCAAACCCACCTTCATCGCCAAGCGCAGTATTGTGTTTTTTAGCTTTTAAAATAGCTTTTAAATTGTGATATACTTCAGCAGATGCTCTTAAGCCTTCAGTAAAATCTTCAAAACCCATAGGCACAATCATATACTCTTGAAAATCAACTGAGTTGTCAGCGTGAGAACCACCATTGATAATATTTAACATAGGCGTTGGCAAAACCATAGCGTTTGCACCACCAAGATAACGATATAGTGGAATACCCAAACTTTTAGCAGCAGCACGTGCAACAGCCATAGAAACTCCTAGAACTGCATTAGCGCCTAAATTGCCATAGTTCTCAGTTCCGTCAAGCAGCTTCATCTCAGCATCAACTACAGCCTGATTAAATGGTGAAAGACCTATTAGCACATCAGATATCTGGCTATTTACATTCTCAACTGCTTTGAGAACGCCTTTGCCCATATATCTGTCGCCGCCATCGCGAAGCTCTAAAGCTTCACGTTTGCCAGTACTTGCACCTGAAGGTACGATTGCACTCTCAACTGTGCCATCACTTAATGTTACCGTTGCTTTAACTGTTGGATTTCCACGAGAATCCATTACTTCAATTGCACTTACGCTATCTATAAACATTATATATCCGCCTCTTTGTTTTAATTTTATCTTTTAATCAAATTATTGATCTGCTTCTTCTATCTCTGTTGTATCCATAGTCATTAGATTACTAACACCCATTGCTACTTTTATTTTTTCTTCTATTTCACGAGCTAATTCCGGCTCATCTTTAAACTTGGCTTTAACATTTTCACGCCCTTGACCAAGTTTTGTCTCTTCATAAGAGAACCAAGCACCAGATTTATCTATAATGTCCAATTTAACACCATAGTCAACGAGCTCGCCCTCTTTAGAGATACCTTCGCCGAACATTATATCAAATTCAGCCTGACGAAATGGTGGTGCCACTTTGTTTTTAATTACTTTTGCTTTAACACGGTTACCAATTTGACTCTCCCCCTGCTTTAATGATGCTATTCTTCTAACATCTATTCTTACAGAAGCGTAAAATTTCAGTGCATTACCACCTGTTGTAGTCTCTGGAGAACCATAACCCATCATTCCAATTTTCATACGAATTTGATTAATAAATATAACTGTACAATTCATTTTATGCAGTATACCAGTCAATTTTCGAAGCGCTTTTGACATCAGCCTTGCTTGAACACCAACATTTTGATCTGACATTTCACCTTCTATCTCAGACTTTGGCGTTAAAGCCGCAACAGAGTCGATAACAATCAAGTCAATCGCCCCACTGCGAGCAATAGTTTCTACAATATCCAATGCTTGTTCACCGTAATCAGGCTGAGAGACAAGCAGGTTGTCTACATCAACACCTAAGTTTTTAGCATAGCCAACATCTAAAGCATGTTCTGCATCAATAAATGCACAAACGCCACCAGCTTTTTGACACTCAGCTGTTATTTGAAGCGCTAAAGTTGTTTTACCAGAACTTTCAGGTCCATAAATCTCAACAACACGCCCTTGAGGGACACCGCCAATACCCAACGCCAAGTCGAGACCAAGAGAACCAGTACTAATAGCTTCAATAGGCATAATCTCTTTATCACCCAATCTCATTAAAGCACCTTTACCAAATGCTTTATCTATTTGCTTCATTGCTAAGTCTAATGATTTTTGTTTGTTTGCGTCCATCTTGGGCTCACTTATATTAAATTTAGACTTATTATATGTCAATTTTAAATTTTTACTTTAAAATATTGCAAATTGCCATATTTATTCATTCTTTTCTTTTCTTTTCTTTTATACAGAAGTTTATGTATAAATTAGTGAGATTTTATCCATATTTGGTTAAAATTTAGTTTATATTTTTAATCTCTTTAATACACGGACAAATAACTTGAAAAAAACACTAATTGCTCACTCTCCAGACGCCGATGATATATTTATGTACTACGCCATAAAATTTGGCTGGGTAGACATGAAAGATACTAAATTTGACAACATCGCTGAGGATATTCAAACTCTAAACGAGAAAGCTCTAAGAGGTGAATATGAGATTGTTGCAATTAGTTTCGCACTTTACCCTCACATAAAAGAAGATTATGCACCACTTCGTACCGCTGTTAGTTTTGGAGAAGGATACGGACCTAAACTCATTAAGAAAAAAGGGGTTAAGCTAAAAAGAAATTTCAAAGTTGCTCTTAGTGGAGAACACACTACAAATGCAATGCTTTTTCGCATAGCTTACCCTGATGCTAGAGTTACTTACATGAACTTTCTAGAGATAGAACAAGCGGTACTTGATGGCAAAGTTGATGCTGGTGTTTTGATACATGAGAGTATTTTAACTTATGATGACAAATTAGAAGTTGAAAAAGAGATGTGGGACATATGGCAGGAACTAGCCGGGAAAGAGCTTCCTCTGCCCCTTGGCGGAATGGCAATCAGTCGATCAATTCCGCTAAATAAAGCCATAGAGTATGAAGCCACTTTAACAAAAGCGGTTCAGGTGGCACGTGAACACAAAAGCAAACTCTCAGAGATGTTAATTGAAAGGGATTTAGTTCGTATTGATGCACCAACTCTTGATAGGTATCTTGAACTTTATGCAAATGATGACTCAATAACTTTAAGTGAACTTCAATATAAAGCAATAAATAAACTTTTTGAAATAGGCTATAAAAATGGCTTTTATGACTCCTTGATAAAAGTTGAAGACTTTATGATACCATCTGAATATAAAGAGATTAGGAATTCATAGATTATGGAAGCAAAACTAATATCACTAGGTGTTGAAACTTTTAAAATGGCTCTTATGCTGGCACTTCCAGGTCTTTTGACAGGTATGTTCCTCGGTTTAGCTGTTAGTATTTTTCAAGCAACGACACAGATTAATGAGATGACTTTGAGTTTTATCCCTAAGATTTTGGGCGTTGTAATAGTTATTATCTTAACTATGCCTTGGATGTTAAATTCAATGACAGACTATTCAACCCAAGTATTTAACATGATTCCTACATTTGTAGAGTGATGAAAACAAAAAAGATAAACTTTTCCAAATTTTCTTCTATTAAAATTGGAGAATCTCTTGATGTAGCTCTTTTGGAAAATTGTACAACTCCATATCAAGACTATTTTATTATTGGTTCATGTAATAATATATTAGTCGGAACTCAGCCTCCACCTCTTATGAAGCTAGATAAAAAATATGACTATATTAAAATAGAAAATAACACTCTAAAAATCGGCGCCGCAACTCCCTCTGGGAAAATTGCCTCATTTTGTAAAAAACACAACATTGCAAACTTCGAGTTTGTTTCCCATCTCCCTGGGACGCTTGGCGGGCTTGTATTTATGAACGCTGGTCTTAAAGAGTTTGAGATATTTAATACTCTTATTTGTATATCTACATGTAGAGGTGATTTTGATAAACAAGAGATTAGTTTTGGGTACAGATATACAAACATAAGCAGCCCCATTTTGGAAGCAACTTTTTCTTTAGTTTATGGTTTCGATGAAAAAAAAATAGAGATGTTTAAAAAAATGCGTTCCAACCAACCATCAACTCCAAGTGCTGGAAGTTGTTTTAAGAACCCGCACGGCGATTATGCAGGGCGGCTTATAGAAGATGTTGAACTAAAAGGGCTGGTTAAAGGGAATATGAGTTTTAGTCAAGAACATGCAAATTTTTTAGTAAACGATGGTGGTGGAACTTTTGATGATGCAATATTTTTAATACAAGAGGGTCAAAAAAGGGTTTATGAAAAATTTGGAATTTGGCTAGAGTGTGAAATTTGTATTTTGGATATTAGATATATGGGCAAGGATTCAAAACTTTTGAATCCTTATTTATAAAATTTATATTGGTAAAACTCTTATTTTTTTAGATAATTTTTCTTTTAGTGTTGACTCAATCGCATAAAGTGTACCTGTTGATGATGACGCACAACCGTTACAAGCACCTAAATATCTAATATATATATCTATATACTCATCACCTTTTTTAATATCTATAACTTCCATATTCCCGCCGTCCATTATTAAAAATTGACGAACATTTTCATCTACAACAGCATCAACTGCCTTTATTTGCTGAACAAGAGTCATGGCTTCAAAGTTACCTTTTCCGCCCGCGTCAGCTGCAGCTCTCATCTTCTCTTCGTCCATTTCACGGCGCGTATTTTTTAAGATATCTACGAGGTAGTACTCTCTTGCTTCATGACCGCCCGGTTTTATACATGACTTACAAAACCCGCCGGCTTTTGTGTAATCTGTAATCTGTTCAACAGTTTTTAAATCATTAAGCTTGATAACCTCTTGAAGTGTACCTAAACTGACACGAGCACACTCACACACGATAATTTCACTCTCAAAACTATCAGAATCAACTCCCATATAAAGTCCTGCCGCTTTTTTTATAACATCATAAGCCATAACAGAACAGTGCATTTTTTGAGGTGGGACTGCCGGAACATCTGGAGTATCACGAAGTGCCATCTCAACGTCTATGTTTGTAATTTTAACAGCTTCTTGAACTGTTTTACCAATACATAATTCGGTCATTACATCAGAAGATGCGATAGCTGTTCCACAGCCAAAACTTTTAAATTTTGAGTTTACGATTCTATCGTCTTTTGGGTCTATCTCCCAGTAAAGACGAACAGCGTCACCACAGCTTTCAGCACCAAAATCTGCAACAATAAGTTTGTTGCCATGAGACTCTGCTTCTTCTTCAGTAATCTCACCCTGGTGTTGAGGGTTATTCATTAATGTTGTAACTTTATTAGAGTAAGCATCCCAAAGAGATGCCCCCAATATATCAGCTTTTGCCATAATATCTTTCCTTTTTTAAAATCGTTTAATTATTTAGTGGTGGTGAAGCTCACACTCTTGAACTTCTCCGCCTGGTGTTGGCTGTACTTTTGCAAAAGAACTTGATATAGCTCTTAAACGTAAAACAGCACTTTTAAAATGTGTGATAGTATAATCAATTTCGCTATCAGTTGTAAAGCGGCTTAGGCTCAAACGAATACCTGTATGTGCAAGTTCATTGTCTGCACCAATAGCCAACATTACAGTATTTGCTTCTAAATCTTCACTCGCACATGCCGAACCTGTTGAAGCTCCAATTTGACCATTGTTTAAATCCCAAAGCATACCCTCGCCTTCAACACCTTTTATAGATATAAGAATGGTATTGGGCGTTCTGTTTTCACGGTCTCCGACTACAAAAGTATCACTAAGTTCCAAGATAGCATCTTCTAAGCGATCTCTCTTTGCTCTAATTTTAGCACCGGTCTCTTTTATATTTGCTGTAGCAAGCTCAATTGCTTTACCCATACCAACAATAAAAGGGACATTTAGCGTACCTGAACGGCGCCCGCCCATATGCTCTCCTCCATGTAAAAGTGGTGTCAGCTTTTGAGAGTTTTTGATATACAATGCGCCAATACCTTTTGGCCCATGGAACTTATGTGCAGACATGCTTAAAAAATCTACATGTACATCCTGCAAATCAACAGGTATCTTACCTACGGCTTGTACGGCATCTGTATGAAAAAGAACACCTTTTGCTTTACATATTTCTCCTATCTCTTTAATAGGGTTAATCATTCCTGTTTCATTCGAAGCCCACATTACAGAAACTAAAGCTGTTTTGTCTGTTATAAAGCTTTTAACCGTGCTAACTTCAACTATGCCTTGGTCGTTTACAGGAAGGTATGTAACCTTAACACCTTGGTCTTCTAAAAATCTACATGTAGAAAGAATAGATGGGTGTTCCACCTCTGTTGTCACGATATGATTTTTTTCGCCGTGTCTAACAAGGTCTGTAACAATTGACTGCAAAACCCAGTTATTTGATTCTGTTGCACAAGATGTAAACACTATATCATCTGAATCTGACGCATTTAAAGCAGTGTAAACTTGATCTATTGCTTTACTTATAGCTGGATGTGTTGCAGTACCAAACTTATGAAGCGAGTTAGGATTTCCATAAAGCTCGCTAAAAAATGGTTGCATCACCTCTACAACTAATGGGTCAACCATTGTAGTAGCATTGTTATCTAAATAAACTTGCATATTTTCCTCATTTTTGAGTTATTTTCTAATTAAGACAAAATTTGTCCTCTTTTGTATTGACATAATATTAAGTTTGTGATTATGATAAGCTTAAGAGAAACTGTATTTATGAATAATTTAAGGTATAATTATATTTATAATAAAATATCAGGAATTATACATGTGCAATTTTAATAAGCAAACTGAAGAGAATAAAGCGCTAATACATATATTGATGGCAAAATGTGCAAACGCTGTTGGCGGAGCAAATTTTCTTCTTGGCTTACTTGAAGCGATGAAAGAGAAAAAACCAAATGCACTAATGTTTAAAGGGTGTAATATAAGCTCTAAGGAAGTCAGCATCAAGTGGAATAAGATTGTTTTCAAAGACAAGTTGGATATTTTAGAAGAGGTTATTCGCTCTCACAAAAGTTCAGAAGACATAGGCTTCAATATACTTGAGAATGACAGTGAAAAAAAGAAGAAAAAGATTTTAAACATGGTTAAAACTTTGGCACCGGTTGAGTTTACCGTAACTCCAAAAGAGTCAGAAAATGGCGCAGGATTTAATTTTAGAATTTTTGAGAAAATCGATGATACATGTGTAACAATAAACCCTATATTCGCAGCAATGTTTTTCTGTTCAGCTGAATATATGAAAAAATCTTTGAAGTATGAAAGCTAACCAAAGATTAAAAAAAAGTGCTGGTATTTAATACTTATAACACCTGTGAAATTACCAACTTTGTACCCAAGGCCAACAGGGTGCTTTGTTCACCTATTTTTGAATTATCTTTTAAATATTTCTTTTGACAAACCTCTTTAATGAAGATAAATCAATCTTTTAGTTCTCTCACTTTTTTTATATCGCTTAATGTTGTTTCACTAATCCCATCAGAAAAATAAAAAGCTCCAAAGATAGACAGTAGGATTAAAATTACTGAAAAAAGGGTTATTTTGTCAACTATTCTGTTATCGTTCATGTAGTTTTTAGCTTTTTTAAATTGTTCAGTTGATAAATATACAACTCTCCTCTTGCAACTTTGGCAAATATTTCACTTGGTGGTATCCCTAAAAACTTTTGAAATACAGCGTTCATATGTGAGTTATCACTATATATGTATTGAAGCTCATGAAAAGTATAATTATTTTCAAGATATTCAAGAAGAGTTCTGCAAAACTTTGAGATAAAAATAAAATTTTTGGGCGTTAACCCTATAATTTTTTTAAACTGTCTCTCCATAGTACTTCTACTGCATCCAAATTCGCTAAGCAGGTTCTCAACCTTAACTTCAAAGTTATAATAATTCTCTATTCTGTCAATCACATCATCAATGCAAAATATGGAATTATTTGAGGTATAGCAATGAGAGTTCTTTAGCTTTAAAAGAGAACTGTTTAGATATGCAAGCTCTTCGCTAATATTTTTATGTTTGTATAGCTCTGAAAAATAACTCTCTGCTGTCTCTTTTTTAATCTCCATATATTTGTTGCTTATAACAGAAGCATCCATATTAAAAAGCTTGTAAAAGCCAGCAGGTGATAGCTCTACAAATATAATTGGGAAATAATCTTTGTAATCTTCAGTATCCAAATCTATAACAAGCTTTTTTACTTTATTTGTTTTAGCGGTAACATAGTAGTTTTTAGGCATTTTAACAATATCGCCTCCGCCAAAAGAGTAGGTGGATGTTTTAATGCCTCTGTTAAATACAATAAAATTACATCCATTAGGCAAAAACAAGAGGTCTTGCACATCCTCATTAGAATTAAGAACCACATATTGATTTACTATATCTTGTAAATCTTCAGATGGTTGATAGATATTATATTTCATTAGAAACCATTTATAACCTATCTTTTTTTATTACATTGTAGCAAAATTATATAATTTCTATTTGTATTAAATCGTCACCATTCCCCCGATATGAGTTTTAGTTTGCCTAAATATTCCAATATCCTAACTTTAAAACATAAATGGTATAATCGCAGAATTATTTACACATTTAAAAGGTTCATTATGGCTCAAACTATAACAGAAAAAATATTTTCACAACATGTTGGCAGAGAGGTTTTTGCCGGAGAAATTATCCGCTCAAACATCGACATGGTTATTGGTAACGATATTACAACACCTATCTCAATAAGTGCATTCAATCTAAGCGGTGCACAAAAACTTGCTAATCCAGATGGGTTTTCTCTTGTTCTTGACCACTTTATCCCGGCAAAGGATATTGCCTCAGCAAACCAAGCTAGAATTAGTCGCGACTTCGCAAAAAAGCACAATCTAAAAAACTTTTTTGATGAAAAAGATATGGGAATAGAGCATGCTCTTTTGCCAGAAAAAGGGCTTGTAGTCCCTGGTGATGTCATTATCGGCGCAGACTCACACACTTGTACTCATGGTGCACTTGGAGCATTCTCTACAGGTATGGGTTCAACTGATTTAGCATTTGCTATGATTACCGGCGGTAACTGGTTTAAAGTTCCTGAGTCTATAAAAGTAAATCTAAGCGGAAAACCGGGACTGCATACGACAGGTAAAGATATTATCTTAGAAATTATTCGCCTAATCGGTGTTGATGGAGCGCTGTACAGAACCCTAGAGTTTACCGGGAGCACGATTGAGCACCTAACAATGGATGATAGATTCAGCATGTGCAATATGGCAATCGAAGCTGGTGCCAAGAGTGGAATTGTCGCATATGACGATGTCACTAAAGAATTTTTATCTGACAAAAATCTAGCACGTGAACCTAGAATTCACTACTCTGATGAAGATGCAAATTATGTGCAAATACTGGATATAGATGTAGCAAACCTTGAGCCTGTTATCGCTTACCCTTTCTTGCCTTCAAATGGGCACTCTATAACTCAAGCAGTTAGCGATAAAATTAAAATTGACCAAGCTTTTATCGGAAGCTGTACAAATGGTCGTCTTGGTGATTTAAAAACAGCTGCTGAGATTTTAAAAGGCAAAAAAGTACATCCAGATGTTCGTCTAATAGTAACTCCAGGGACTCAAAAAATTCTAAAAGAGGCTTATAGACTTGGCTATATGGACATTATTATAGATGCTGGCGGTGTAGTTTCAAACCCTACATGTGGAGCTTGTCTTGGTGGATATATGGGAATACTTGGAGACAATGAGGTGGCTGTTTCAACAACCAACCGTAACTTTGTTGGCCGTATGGGTTCTCGCTCATCTAAAGTGTACTTGGCAAATTCTGCAGTTGCTGCAATATCAGCAATCACTGGTTATATTTCAGACCCAAGATAAGTTTAAATACTAATATTAATATCTGCAAGTATTACCTAATTTAAGGTATATGCAGATATTCTTTTAGAAACGAATTAAGGAAAAACATGAAAAAACTATTATTAATACCTGCCCTTATGCTTGCTTCAGTTTCAATCGCACAAGATTATAAGTATGAGATTACTCCACTTGTAGGCTACAATATTGCTGAGGGCAACCTTGATTTAGAAAATCAAACTCTTGTCGGGGCTGAGATACAATACAATTCTGATTCAGTTCTAAAGCCGGAGCTTAGTGTTTTATATACCGATGCTGATTATGAAAGCTCCAACATAAGCACAGACATATACCGCATAGCTATCAATGGTGTTCATAAATATGACTCTGTTGGTTTTATGACTCCTTTAACAAAAATAGGTGTTGGTTACGAGACTATAGATACTCGTTTATCAGACAATAGAGACAGTATATTTTTTGACGCAGGTGTTGGTGCAAAAATTCCATTTACTGATTCTATCGCTTTAAAACTAGAAGCTGTATATATGTTAAAAAACAATAGCAACAGATGGGATAGCAACTTAGCTGTTTTAGCTGGTATAAACTTTGCATTTGGTCCAAAAGCTCAAGAAACAGCTCCTGAGCCAGAGCCTACGCCTGAGCCAGAGCCAGTGATTGATGGAGACGATGACAAAGATGGTGTTTTAAACTCTGTTGACAAATGTCCTAAGACTCCAGCAGGCAAACCTGTAAACTCTGATGGTTGTTTTATTGATGGAGACGATGACAAAGACGGTGTTCTAAACTCTGTTGACAAGTGTCCTAAGACTCCAGCAGGAAAACCTGTAAACTCTGATGGTTGTTTTATTGATGGAGATAATGACAAAGATGGCGTTTTAAACTCTATTGACGAATGTCCTACAACTCCAGCAGGAAAACCTGTAAACTCTGATGGTTGTTTTATTGATGGAGATGATGACAAAGATGGCGTTTTAAACTCTATTGACGAATGTCCTACAACTCCAGCCGGTAATATTGTAAACGATTCAGGTTGTACAAAAGAGGTAAACCTGCATATTAATTTTGAAAATGCGTCTTATAATGTTGATGCTATATCAAAAAGCAATATTGAAAAGTTTGCCAGCTTCTTAAAAGCTCGCCCTAATTACAGTGCTGGGATAATTGGATACACTGATAGCGTTGGTCGCGAGTCAAGCAATCAGAAACTGTCACAAAAAAGAGCTGATGCAGTAAGAGGCATGATTATAGATCAAGGCATATCGTCAGATAGAGTTACAGCAACCGGTATGGGTGAGTCTAACCCAATAGCTACGAATGAAACAGCAGAAGGTCGTGCTCAAAACAGAAGAATAGAAGCAACATTGAATAAAAAATAGTATGCTTAATATACCCTGCGTAATTTTTGCTGGCGGAAGAAGTTCCAGAATGGGAGAGGATAAATCTCTTCTCCCGTTTGGAGGCTTTGACACCCTAACACAATTTCAACTCTTTCGCTTAAATAAAATTTTTAAAACCGTTTATATCTCATGTAAAGACAAGAATAAGTTTGATTTTAATGCAAACTTTATAGAAGATGTTAAAAGTGATAAAGTTTTCGCACCAACTACTGGTTTTATCGCTGTGTTTGCAAAGCTACATGTAGAGAAGTTTTTTGCCATAAGTGTAGATGCCCCTTTTATAAATAAAAAAGAGATTGAAAAAATAATAGAAGCAGACACAACAACCGCAGATGCCACTATTGCGAAAACTTCATTTGGGATACAACCAATGTGTGGAGTTTATCACCGTTGTATTGAGGGTAAATTTATTGAGATGCTAAAAGACAACAATCATAAATTGGGCTTTTTATTAAAATCTTCAAATACAACTTATGTAAATTTTGAAGATGAAAAACCGTTTTTAAATCTTAACCACCCTCATGAATACACGGAAGCGCTATCACTTATTTAACTACACTTTGCTATAATAAAAAAGTACAAACGATATGAATAATTACATAAAAAAGAGAAGCTATGAATCTAACTCATCTAGATGAGAACCAAAGACCAAAGATGGTTGATGTATCTGATAAAAATCAAACAACTAGAATAGCAGTAGCGAGCGGGATAATAGAGATGAGCCAAGACGCTTACGATGCAATAGTTACAGAGAAAACAAAAAAGGGCCCTGTTCTTCAAACTGCAGTTATTGCAGCAATAATGGGTGTTAAAAAGACAAGTGATCTAATTCCAATGTGCCATCCGTTAAACCTAAGTGGAATCAATTGCGATGTAGAGGAGTTAGCTGAATTGCCGGGATTTAAACTAACTGTCACAGCTAAGCTCACTGGACAAACAGGTGTTGAGATGGAAGCGTTAACCGGGACTAGCATAGGGCTTTTAACGATTTATGACATGGTAAAAGCAATTGACAAAGGGATGGTAATCCGACATGTACAGCTTGAAACAAAATCAGGAGGCAAAAGTGGAGATTATAAACGCTAGAGAAGAGAAACTAGACCTTACTTACCCTTGTTCTTGGTGCTATAAGCTTATAGCTGGTGAAAAAGAGGCTTTAGAGAAGGCTATACATGATGTTATAGAGGCTCGTGAGCACAAACTAACACACTCAAACAACTCTAAAAGCGGCAAGTATGTCAGTATGAATTTGGATATGCTTGTACATAATGAGGATGATAGAAATTTCATCTATGAAGCACTAAAACAACACCAAAATATAAAAATGGTACTTTAAAAAAGGATTTATTATGAACTTAGAAGAACTAGCAAACAGTTTTAAAAACCTCTATAACAAGAAATTCAAAAGCTTGGACAAAAGAGTAACTTCCGTTATAAACGCCGCTAAAGATGAGCAAAGTATATATATTAACAAGCTTAATCTTAATGAGATAAAAGTGGTAGCAACAACGATATTAGATATTGAGACACAGAAACTTCATAGTGAACTTGAAGAACTTCTTGCAAAAAAAGAGCAGCTACAAAGAGCATTAGACAGAAAGTCTCATGAACTTCAAGAAGCAAAATACAGTGTGTTTAATAGCATAGAAACTCTTGTAGATAAAGAGGATCTTCAAACTTTAGCAAAACTTCATCAAGTAAAACTCCAAACTATTGATCTTTTTGATTTACTTAGCGAAACAGTTGAGTCGGCAATTATCACTGCTTTAGAAAAATCAAAAGACAGCGAGGCAAATGAAACCATTAAAGAGCTTATAAAAGAGCTTACATACCAGACAATTAAAGAGGGAACGCTCAATACTATAAGGGTAAGAAAGATTCTCTCAACCATACTCCATTCAGCTATTGATATAGCAGAGGCAACGCCAAATATTTCAGAAGATATCTTAGAAGCGACACTAAAAGGTATGAGAGCTGGTCTTCTTCACTCTATCGATAGATTTAAAGAGAGATTAGCATTTATACCTTTAGAGGCTAAGCATATACTTATTGAAGATTATGACACGATTATGGAGGACTTAAATCAGACTGATACTTTATTTTTACAGGTTGTTCAAACTCAGGCGAACGAGAGTAGTCAGAGTACTAGAAAAATTCTTATAGAGCTTAACAAAAAAATGCACTATGACCTTGAAGAGTTAGTTCATATATCTAAAGAGGCTGCGCAGGTTATGAAAGATAGATTCTCTGTCTTGGCAAAAACAGCTGCAAACAAGGCAGATACGGCACTTAAGTCTGATACAGCCAAAGAGGCAAAAAGAATGGGAATTCAAGCTTGGGGTGTTGCAAAGTCCGCACTAGGCAACGCTATAAAATCAGCAAAAAGTGTAATGGAGCCAAAAGAGTAAAACTCTTTTAGTTCTATTTGTAATATTTAGTAACTCTATCCATTTGTGAGCCCATATTTAGCAGTAGCATATCAGCTATAACTAAAGCTGCCATCGCTTCACAAACCACAGTCCCTCTTACAGCAACACATGGGTCATGTCTCCCTTTTAATGAGAAGTCAACTTCTTCATTTTCAGTTGTGACAGTATGTTGTTCCTTAAAGATTGATGGCGTTGGCTTGAAGTAAACATTCATAACTATATCTTCACCATTACTTATTCCACCTAAAATACCGCCTGAATGATTACTCTCAAATCCACCTGCTCTTATTGCATCATTGTTCTTAGAACCAAGTGTTGAAGCGCTTAAAATTCCATCGCCAATCTCAACAGCCTTTACAGCATTTATACCCATCATAGCATCAGCCAAAACACCATCAAGCTTGTAATAAAGTGGTTGTCCTAGACCTTTTGGTGCCCCTTTGATAAGAACTCTTGAAACTCCGCCAACTGAGTCATGATCACTCTTTGCTTTTAAAATAGCGTCTTTTTGAGCTTGCTCTTTTTCTGGATCAAGCGCATAGATTATACTTGTTTTAGCTTTTTCATAATCATAAACTTCCGATTTTATACCGTCAACTTCGCTTATTCCACTCAGTACTTCAATCTCCAACTCTGCCAACATTAACTTTGCAACAGCACCTGCAGCGACTCTTGCAGCCGTCTCTCTTGCAGAGGATCTTCCGCCGCCGCGATAATCCCTTATTCCATATTTATGAAAGTATGTAAAATCAGCGTGTCCCGGTCTGAAAACATCTTTAATATTTGTATAATCTTTTGATTTTTGATTTGTATTATATATAATCATAGCTATTGGCGTGCCTGTGCTAAGACCTTCAAAAACACCACTAAGTATCTCTACTTTGTCATCCTCTTTTCTTGCTGTTTCAAACTCACTTTTTCCAGGTTTTCTTCTATCTAGTTCACTTTGAATAAACTCTTCATCTATCTTCAGACCGGCAGGAACTCCGTCTAGCAAACAGCCGATTGCTGTTCCATGAGACTCTCCAAAAGTACTAAATTTTAATTTCATACCAAAACTATTCACTATTTTTCCTTTAACATCTCAACAGCCATTTTAGCTGCCTCTTGCTGGGCTATTTTTTTACTCTTGCCCATAGCTCTTGCATACTCTTTTTCTTCTATGATTACAGCTACTTCAAACTCTTTTTTGTGGTCAGGTCCGCGACTGGCAATAACCTGATAATCAGGAATTTGTCCAAATCTGGCTTGTGTCAACTCCTGAAGAGTAGTTTTAAAATCTTTAAAAAGCGAGTCGAGTGATATATCTTTATGATTTTTTTCTATAATAGAAATAGCAATTTTCTCAACTACTTTCAAGCCGGATTCAAGATAAATTGCACCAATAATAGCTTCAAAAGCATTTGACAAGAGAGATGCCTTATCTCTCCCCCCGTTATTCTCTTCAGCATTTGAAAGATAAATATACTCCCCAAGATTAATGGAGCGTGCCAGCATATCAAAGCCGCTCTCATTCACCAAAGATGCTCTAATCTTTGAGAGTTTTCCCTCATCTGATTGTGGGAATTTATTAAACAAATACTCTCCAACAATCAAATCCAAAACTGCATCACCTAAAAACTCTAATCGCTCATTATCGTAGGGCTGTTTATAACTTTTATGTGTCAGCGCTTCGATAATGAGCTTTTCGTTTTTAAACTTATATCCTAAAGTTTTCTCCAAAATATCTATATGTTTATTCATATTAGTGACTCTTTCATTTTTTCTGCCTCATCTCGTGCAAGTTTATCACATCTTTCATTTTCCTCGTGCCCATCATGTCCCCTAACCCATATAGCATTTACTTTATGAATCCTTGAAACTTCAATATATTCTCTCCATAAATCTGGATTTTTAACCTTTTTAAAATCTCTTTTTATCCAAGCTACCAACCACTCATTTATACCTTTTACAACATATGATGAGTCAGAAACTATATCAACTTCACATGGCTCCGTAAGGGCTCTTAAACCCTCTATAGCACCAAGAAGTTCCATTCTATTGTTTGTAGTATGAGCTTCTCCGCCAGATATCTCTCTCTCCTTGCCTGCAAACCTGAGTATTACCCCATAGCCACCAGGTCCTGGATTTCCCAAAGCACTGCCATCACTGAAAAGAGCTATTTTCTTCACTGAAATCCTTATAATAATTTTTTGTTAAACCAAGTTCAACTCTTGATGTATCTATGGTGTGGCAACTACTGCAACGATTAAATGAAAATGGGTAAACCTGTTTGCAGTTATCGCAAATATACTCAAAGCTAAGAGTAGCATTAACCTTTGGATTAAGATTAATCAATACATTAAACTCAAAAATAGAACTTTTTGAACTCTCTTTAATATACCCCTTTGCGCTGTAAAGCTCTTTTAGGTAACTGTTTTGCATTATTATATCTAAGTTCAAATCTTTTTTATCAACACTCCATAGGATATCAACGAGCAATTCAGCTTTTGAATAGTCAAAATTTTCCCAAGCAATCTTTGGGTTGACCCTGAATATATACTCAAATATCATATATGTAAGTTGATTATATTTTCTATATATTGCTAATAGCTCTTGGACCTTATCTTCCGTTGAGAGTTCCGGATTATTTAAAATTATCAGAGAGTTTAAATAAGCACTATCACTGCTAATATCTTTTTTTAACTCCTCAAGAGGCTCTAAAACTTCTAGTGCAGATTTATAATCTTGCATGTGCTCATATACCAAGAGTAAGTAGTTTAGTGCCTGAGGTGTTCTTGGATTGTTTTTGAGAATCTCCAAGAAAATTTGTCTTGCACGCTCTAAAAAACCTGCCTTAAAATATGTCTTGCCGAGCAAAAACATCGTATCTCTGTAGTTTGCCTTATCTCCAACTTTTAATAGTTCCCTATATATTTCTATGCTCTTTTCAAAATTACCATTTTTTGTATAAGAGTTGGCAAGAAGAAGCCACGATTTTTCAGACAACTCGCCACTGCTAATCAAAACTTTCAACTCATTTTGGGAGGGAAGAGTATTAAACTGTTTCAAAAATTTATCAAGATGCTTATGATCTTCTCTTTTTTTAAATCTTGCCAACCAATACGAAACAAATGTTATGATAAAAACAAGGACAAAAAATATTATTATCCCAAAAAGAGGATCGCGGAACTCTAAAAAAAACATATTCATTATTCGTAAACCACTATCCCGTAATCATTTTTTAGATTGTAAAACGTACACTCTGCGCTAAAGTCCAAATCTTTAATTTTTCCAAGCTGAATAATAGAATTTTTGCTAACCTTTATTCCGAACTCAGTAAAAAACTTTTTTATATTTACAAACTTAACATCTTCTACAAACTTATACTCAAACTCTTTATTTAGTCTCATTTTGTCGTATGAAAATATATGCTCGTTTACATGTAGCCTGTCTGAAGCATATTTTATTGGTAAAAAGCCGGACAAATCAGTTAATATTTTCTCTACATGCTCATGTTTAGGTGGAAGAGTGTTTTTTTGCACAAAAAGATACTTATTGTTCAGCTTTAAATTTGGTGTATTTTTCCAATATTTATATGCGGGATTTGATACACCAAGTTTTGAAGAAACTTCTCTCCAGAGCCAAAATGAGTTAAGTGTACTTGGCAAAAATGACATCTTTTTTGGCTCCTATAACAGATTTATTGCTCTATTATATAGTTTTTTTTTATATAGTTAGATTAAAACGTAGCCATAACCCACTTTGTAACCACAAAACCGCCAACCAACAACCATATAAATAGTAATCCTGCTGTATAAACAGGTGCTAAACCAAGTCCTTTAAATTTTGCAAATCTTGTACCCATACCGAGTGCTGTCATTGCCATTGTAAGCAAAAAAGTATCTATCTCATTAATAACATCAACTATGTTTTGCGGAACCAATTGCAGTGAATTAAATCCTGCCATTGCGACAAAATAAACAGCAAACCAAGGAATAACCAGCTTTACCGGACCAGATACAGCCCCTGTTTTTTTAGAACTATATGAGAGATAAATACCTAAAATTATAAGCATCGGGGCTATCATAATAACCCGAGTCATCTTTACAATAACGGCAGAGTTTGCCATATCAGCAGGTGCGCCCGGCACTGATGCCGGAACCGCTACTACCTGAGCAACTTCATGAATAGTTCCACCAACATATATGCCAAACTCTTTAGGGCTCATGTGAAAAAAGCCGGTAGCAGGTTCAATTATCGCAGTATATAAAACAGGGTATAAAAACATTGATATTGTTCCAAAGAGAACAACCATAGAGACTGCTATTGCAGTTTTGTGCTCCTCTGCTTTTAAAACAGGCTCTGTCGCCAAAACTGCTGCAGCACCACAAACAGAAGCACCCGAAGATATAAGCATTGAAGTATCTTTTTCCATTTTAAATAACTTAAATCCAGCCCAGCTTCCGAGTATAAATGTAGTTGAGAGCATAATAAGGGAGACCATAAAACCCTCTATCCCAACCTCAGCAATCTGCTGAAACGTTATACGAAATCCATAAAAAACTATTGCAAAACGCAAAATCTTTTTACCTGAAAAAGTTATTCCGCCGCTCCACTCTGCCGGTGTATTATTGTGAAGTGTATTTGCATAAAATATCCCCATCACAATACCGATAACCAGAGGTGAAATCCCTAAAGAGCGGATGAATGCTATATCTGAAATCATAGTGGCTGCTGCTGCAAAAATAGCAACAAAAACAATCCCGTTAATAGTACCTTTTCTATTTGTCGCTGAAAATGGCATAAAAAATCCTTATTTAACTGATAAGCGAATTATATCAAAAATATATTTTCTTCTATTTAACCTCTATATTGAGCGGTGTTTGAATCCACTTATCATCACTCTCTTGTGCCTCTTTGACTTCATTTACAAAAACTCTTAGCGAGTCTATATTTTTAATTTGAACTAAATACTCTTTTATGCTCAAGGCTCTCTTATTGGCTAAATCTTTTAGCTCATCCAAGGTAACTATCTGCAACTCTCTACATCTAGCTGTAAGCTCTTTTTCATACTGGGTATCGAAAATACTCTCTTTTTCATATCTCTTTTTGAGTTCACTTTTAAAACCTTCAAAAACTTTTTTGCCTGCGAACTCTGTATAAATATCTTCGAGTATCTTTAGTGTCACAATGCTTTTAGCACCCTTATTGTTGCCTCTTCTCACAATCTCGTCTGTTAATTTTTTGGCCTGAATCTCTTTTTTATCTTTTTCTTTGCTGTAGCTTCCAAAAACTCCCAGCGATAATTTAGGTTTCTTTGTCAGTATTTTTGCAATATTATCGAGTTTCTCTTTCTCTGGAGGCAAGACAGCAAACTCAGCCACCTCAAACTCAATATATTTTAAATCATCACCATTAATTCCCATAGCGGCACCCAGAAAATTAAATGGAGACGCCACTGCCTTAATGATAAGATTGCCTAAAGTTTTTAAAACCAGTGCGCCATACTTAAAGTCTGGAGCATCTATATTGCCATTGACTGGCATATCTATATCTATTATCCCGTCACTGTCTTCTAACAGTGCTATTGCAAAACCAAGTGGTAGCTTGGTTATATTTTCATCCTCAATAGCATCGCCAAGCTCAATGTTTTTTATGATGACACTATTTTTACCAAGCAGTTGTGAATCAGATATTTTGTACCCTAAGTCAATAAATAGTTTGCCTTTTTCAATTTTATGCCCTGCAAACTGAGCGCTGTAACCGCTAAAAGAGTCAAGACTCAAATTTCTAAAATTAAAATCTATATCTGTAAAAGATCTTATATTTGATGTATCCAGGCTCCCTTTGAGTTTTGTTGAGCCATAGCGGTCAACTTCTCCATCAATATCTATGTAGCTTATCTC
This sequence comes from Candidatus Sulfurimonas baltica, assembly GCF_015265455.1. Taxonomy (NCBI): domain Bacteria; kingdom Pseudomonadati; phylum Campylobacterota; class Epsilonproteobacteria; order Campylobacterales; family Sulfurimonadaceae; genus Sulfurimonas; species Candidatus Sulfurimonas baltica. The sequence goes on from NZ_CP054492.1 coordinate 2,649,546, forward strand.
CCCTTTTGTATTTGAGATTGCATAAACATCACCGTTTAAATCATGGATGGAGGTTTTGAACTTTATCGGCAGAGAAAAATCAGAAAAATTTGCTTTTCCATTAGATACAATTATTCTCATTATCTTCATAGGAAATTCAGGTTTTTCATCATTAGCAGAGCTTTTTATATCTTCTGATTTTGTTAATTTTTCATCTTCTTTTGGTTTTGATAGTTTTGCAAAATTTAATACTTTTCTTTCATCTATTTTCGCATCAACATAAAAAGAATCAAGATTTACCTCATCGATATATAGCTTATTTGGAAACAGATTCAGAGTAAAAGATTTTAGTTGTGTTTTATCAAAAGTCACCAGAGTGTCACCGCTTCTGCTATCGGAGAGTTTAAACGCCTCTATTTTCAATCCTCCATCTACGAGAATTTCTCCATCTTTGCTTTGCGGCGAGTATGATACATTACTCTGCAAACTCAAATAGCCATTATCAATTTTAGCAAAAACGGACTCTTGCAGATAAGGTGTGAACTCTTTTAAAGAGAGTTTTTTGATTGAGAAATTTCCATTTTGCGTAAGAGGGGTATGTGTTACGCTCCCTTTTGATGAAATTGACCCAGCGCTGTTTACTCTTAATGAAGCGTCGTATTGGAGCTGGCTATTCTCTTTTGAATTTATATTAAAAACATTTATATTTATATTGTTTAGGTTTATATTTGTGCCTTTTTCCACACTTTTGTCTATAAAATTTACAGCAGATTTTGTTAACGATACGCTATCTACCAGAACATTCCAAGGAGTTGTTTCAGAGAGATTGGTATCTTGTTTAACATTTTTAACCTCTTCATTTTTACTTTTAAACAACTCACTCCAGTCAATGTTCCCATTTCTATCTTTTGTTGCCTCTACATGTAAAGAGTCTAACAAAATACTCTCTACATGTACATTTTGAACCATCGGCTTTATTGTAACACCCTCTACATGTAAAGATTTTAGGTTAAGTATATCTTCGGGTTTATCCTTTGGTTTAACTCTCAGGTTCTGTAAGTCAAGAGTTATGTCATTTATTGTCGTAGAGTTTAAATCATCCATATTTACAAAATAGTTGCCAAAAAATGAGAGCTTGCCGTCTGCTACTTCTACCCCTAACTTATCTTGTATATATCTCCATTGGGTGTATATCTGGCTCTCTTGAAGATTCAAACTCCCTTCAATCTTAAGCGGCTTAAAACCGATAATTTTAGTTTTAATATCAACTATGCCACCATCACTTAAAGCTGAATGAAACCTAACAGAAGCTCCGCTTGACTCAAAATCATCTGTATCGACATCCTTTAGTTTAAAACTAATATCACCAATAGAAAATTCAAATTTTTTGGGAGTTGTATAATCTTCATAATTTAAACTGCCGCTTTGGATTGTGACCATATCTACTATTACTCTTGGCAATTTTCCCGCATCTTTTGTTTCGTTATTCTCGACAGAGGGCTTAACTATGCTGGAGAGATTAAATGTTTTATCTTTATTATAGATGAGTGTGATTTTTGGATTTTTGAGGATTACATGCTTTACATGTAGAGCCAAGTTCAGCAAAGAGAGTGGCTCCAAATCTACCTCTAATAACTCAAAAGAGAACAGATGCTCATCATCCAAGCTTTTTAGCTCTACTCCCTCAAGTGCCATCTTAAATAAAAAAGGATTGAAACAAATGCTCTCGATATAGAGCTTAGAATTTGTCTGCTCCCCTGCAAGTTCTATCACTTTAGGCTTTAAAAAATATGGCAGAACTAAAAAACCAACTACAGAATAAACAAATAAAAGAGAGAATATGAGCTTCTTTAACATAGATAGACCTCTGAAAAATTATATTTTTAAGTCTACCCTATTATGTTTTAAACTGGTGTTATTTAGCACTCTTAATTATATCTGCTCTTGGGTATGTAAAAGTAGATTTTCTTATAACTACTATCTCATCCTCATGTCCAACCGCAAAGGCACGAATCGTAATCGGGATAACAGTATCATGTCTGCCATCACCGCTTAAAATATCATAAGTTCTAAGTACGACAATCTTCTTTTTCTTCACATTAGGGACAACGGTAAATGCCTCTTTAGGCTTTGCTATCTCCAGTTTGCCGCTTATCCCCTCTGGCAAAATGACATCAAAATAGAACTGCATATCTTTAGAGTTAGTATTTTGTATCAAGAACTCATAAGCGTTGTCAACTTTAACTTTTCCATCAGCCATCTTTTCAACAGAGTAAAGACGGTTTTCCTTGTTTACGTTTAGAAGCATATGCTCTTTTTTGCTTCCCATAACACCCATAATAATTGTAATTACGACCAAAAGCGCTATATAAGCTAAAATTTTTGGACGGAAATATTTTGTCTTACCTTTTTGGTTTGTTATCTCATAGTCGCTAGACCAGGTAACTAGCGATGGTTTGCCAAGTTTTCCCATAACTGTCGTACATGCATCAACACACTCCAGACAGTTAATACACTCTAGTTGAAGACCTTTTCTAATGTCAATGTGAGTAGGACATACTGTCACGCAACTCTCGCATGCCGTACACTCTGCATGTGGCTCATTTTTTTGAAGCTCCTCTTGCTTGGTAAATTGTTTGATTTTTTGTTCATCATAAATATGTCCGCCTCTATGCGTGTCATACAGAGCCATAACCGTATTTTCATCATATAACACTGACTGAATTCTTGAGTATGGGCATACATAAACACAGTAATCTTCTTGTAAAAATATCACATCATAGACAAGAAAGAGCGTTGAGAATAAAACTGTACCAAACAAAATCGTGTGGTCCATTGGATTTTGTAAATAAGCAAAAAAGTCTTCCGGCGGAACAAAAAACCAAAGAAAGTTAGAACTTGCCACAAGAGCGAGTATTGTCCAAATAAGTATGGCAACAGCTCTTTTTACCTTGTTTTGAGCCTTGCTCATATCAGGCTCATACTGCTTGTTTTTGATACGTTTTCTTAGACCTAAAAGTTTTGTCTCAACCAAGTCACGATAGATAACACGAAAAATGGTTTGAGGGCATATCCAGCCACAAAAGACACGGCCACCCATAACGGTCATACCAAAAACACCCAAAAAGAGTATCATTAACAAAAATGGCATCAGATAAAGTTCTTGCATATCAAACTGAACAAATGCGAGATGGAGTTTAAGCTTGTCAAAACTAAGTAGAAAAAAGTGAGCACCATCGACTTGTATCCAAGGCAATACCAAAGCTATCACAGTTAAGAAAACAAAGAAATAGTACCTATATATTCTCCACGCCGTTGTTTTTTTTAACTCACTCATCACTACTCCTCTGACATTTTTATGACATAATTATAACAAAAATAATATTTACTTATTATAATTTATCAGACTCTTTCAACATACTACTAAGTAACACAAAAAGTTCTTTAGAATTTTTCTCAGCTTTAGTAAAATCAGCAATAATTTTATCTGCGTTAGCGACACTACCATTTTTAATATATGCTGGAATATTTTTCATACTGTCATGTACTTCTTTATGAGGAATACTTACTTTAGAGTAAGAGGCTGTAGCAGAGAAAATATCTTTACCTTCACCACTAAACCATTTACTAAATCTGCACTCAGTATGTGTTGAAAAACTAGCATTTTGGTCATCTTCAAATACTGTTTCATATCCATTAAATTTAAATACAAGATGATCAAGCTTAGCAAGGTTTATAAATATCTCATTGGACACATGTTTATTATTATTTTGAATAACTTTTGCACCATCGATTAAAGAGTATAGATGCTCATTGAATGTTTCTAGCTGATTCACAGAAGTAGAGATTTCGATATTCATGTGCTCTGCGAATTCTTGCATTGCAGAACTATTTTGTTTAAGTAAGTTTATATTGACTTCCACTTCACTAGTAGCTTTTTGTGTTCGCTCTGCTAACTTTCTAACTTCATCAGCGACAACCGCAAAACCACGGCCATGCTCACCTGCACGAGCAGCTTCAATTGCTGCATTGAGTGCTAGCAAGTTCGTTTGATCTGAAATATCTTTAATAAGAGCTATAACACTTGTGATTTCATTTACACTACTTATTAGTTGGTCAGAACTCTCTTTACTTTCGTTCATTTTAAATGATACTGTTTCTAAGGATTTACCCATTAAGGTTGTTGATTCCTTTACTTCAGTAACTGTTTTTTCTGTTTGGGCATTTTTATTATTTATCTCTTTTAGTGATTCCATATTATCAACTAAGCCTTCTTGAACATCTTTTACTCCAGAGATTGAACCTTTGCTAAGCAAGTCAGCAAGAGCAAGTGTTAATCTATTTTTCTTTAACTGCTCTTCGCTATTTTGTAAGTGTTTTTCTGATTTTTCAAAACTCTCATTTGCATTTTGTATTGCTATATCTGCTGTTCTTATAGTATGATTTGCAGCACTCTGAATAGCAGTAATTGCATCATTTCCATCTATGCTTACTGATTTTGTAAAATCTTTTGAAGAGACGACATAATCTAATTCACCTTCAAGTCTTAAAATTCTATCTGTTAAGCTATTGGCAACAATTAAACCAAAACTTACCACAAAGGCTATTACTATAAGACTAATAATTAAAACTACAATTAAATGGGTTTCTGCATCTATTACTAAAGCTGATATCACTTCTAAAATATCATTCGCCAAATTATCTTCAACTGATTTTAAACCATCAATTTTTTTTGTGATTGTAGCAAACCAGTATGTGGCATCTATCCCAAATCCACCATTAATGTTGCTGAGTCCAACTTTTCTCATTCTTTCAACTTCATTAACAGCATCAATTGCTAATGTCTGTTTGTACAGATTAGCATTTTTTTGTGATGCTAAAAAAAGAAATCTACTCATAAATACATCTTGTTCGCTTATCAATTTAACAAACTTTGCATAATTGCCTTGAGCAAATGCATCTCCTGCAAATGTTGCACTCATTACAGCCCTCTCTATTCCAGATCTCTCTTTTGCATATAAAAAGTTAGCAAATGCATTCAAACCTCTGCTCATTTGTACATCGCCACTCAATTTAGCTATCTGGGCAATAGTATTTAAAAAAGCACTGTTCATTGGGGTATAGTAACCGACAGCATCGGAGACCTTAAACTCCAATGAACTAACCTTTGACCTTTTTTCATCAATTTGAGAAAGTTTTTGTAGTGCCTCATTCATCTGTGCTTGCATCTCTTGTGGATACTCACTAATATCTATACTTTTAAAGTAAGCATCCATTTCTTCTATAGTTTTATCAGTATCTTTTCTAATACTTCTTAATGTATCAGAAAACTTACTACCCTTTGAAGCAATAAAACCAGCTGATGCGCCTCTTTCTTTTTGAGTATTATGAACCATGGCACTTATCTTTGTAGCTAAAACAGTTGCTTTTTCTAGTTTTTTTAACTTAGCTATCCTCACATAGTTCTCATTACTACTAATTGCTACTAAACTAACTATCACTATTGTTGGTATCAAAACCATTAACAACATCTTCGCTTTTATTGTCATACTTTTGAACATATATTAATCCTTTTTTTTCATTAACAAATTGTATAGAAATTACTATTTTATACAGCTGAAAACATTTTAAAAGCCTATTTTATACTCAAATTGGATAAAATAACTGAACTAATAAATTACAAAGATTTTTGAATGACAACACGTGAATATATTTTAAACACTATTAAAAAAAGACCTCTTATCATAGATGGTGCCCTAGGTACTCAGCTTCAACAAAGAGATGATCAAATACCAACAGAAGCATGGGAAGGAAATGAGGGGTGTAATGAGCTTTTAAATGTTACAGCACCACAAGTTTTAAGCGAAATTGCGCATGCATATTTAACCTCTGGCGCTGACTTTATTACCACAAATACCTTTGGCTCTTTCTCTTGGGTTTTAGATGAATATCAAATAGGAAACAGAGCTTATGAGCTAACAAAAGCCGGTGCTGCTATAGTGAAAAATGAATGTGAAAAATTCAGCACACCTGAGCATCCCCGTTTTGTGCTCGGCTCAGTTGGTCCGGGAACTAAACTTCCATCTCTGGGGCATATAGCTTACGATGAGATGTATGAAGGTTATACGGAGTTTTGTTTAGCGCTTATAGATGGAGGTGTGGATGTTTTCTTGCTTGAGACATGTCAAGACCCGCTTCAAATAAAAGCAGCTCTGCATGCCTGTCAAGAAGCGTCTAACCAAAGGGGCGTTGATATTCCAATAATGGTCTCTGTAACCATAGAGTTGAGCGGAACTATGCTTATCGGAACAGATGCAGGGACAATCGCTACAATTTTAGAGCCTTTTGATATTCTTTCTCTTGGTTTTAACTGTGGAACCGGCCCTGAGCAGGTGCTAAAACATGTAAAAACTCTAAGTGAACTTTGGGGTAAACCGATTTCCGTTCATGCCAATGCCGGACTTCCGCAAAATCGTGGAGGCTACACCTACTACCCAATGGGGCCTGAGGAGTTCACAGATAAACAAGAAGAGTTTTTAAAATACGACGGCGTCTGCTTTTTAGGTGGATGTTGTGGAACTACACCTCAACATATTCGTGCTCTAGTAAACAGAGTTCAAAACCAAAAACCAAAAGAGGCAACTGGTTCTCATCCCAACTCAATAGCTTCACTTTTTAACACAACCACACTAATACAAGAACCCTCTCCTCTGCTTATGGGTGAACGCTCTAATGCAACCGGTTCAAAAGCCTTTCGTGAACTACTCCTTGAAGAGAATTATGAAGGAACTCTAAGTGTAGCCCAACAACAGGTTCGAGCAGGAGCACATGTAATAGATGTAAATGTCGGCTTCGCAGGTCGTGATGAGACAAAAGATATGAACGCCGTTATGGGTATGTATAACCAAAAAATAGCACTTGCTCTTATGCCTGATTCAACTCAAACTAGCGGCTTAGAGACTGCACTTAAAAACATTGGTGGCAAGCCAATACTTAACTCTGTAAATCTCGAAGATGGGGAAGAAAAATTTGATGAAGTGTGTCGTTTAGCTAAAAAGTATGGAACAGCTCTCGTTTGTTTAACTATTGATGAAGTAGGTATGGCAAAAACGGTAAAAGACAAACTAGCAATTGCCGATAGAATCATAGACTTAGCTACAACTAGACATGCTATTAAAAAAGAAAATTTAATTTTTGATGTTCTTACTTTCACGCTTGGAAGTGGGGATGAAGAGTATTTCGATGCGGCAATAAATACTATAGAAGCGATAAGGGAACTTCGCTTGAAACATCCAGAAGTTGGAGCAACTTTGGGACTCTCAAACATCTCATTTGGACTAGACAAAGATGCTCGTCCCTACTTAAACTCTATGTTTTTACACCACTGTATAAAGGCTGGATTAACATCTGTTATCATCAATGTGCAGCATATAATACCTATCAATAAAATCTCTCAAGAAGATCAAGATATATGTGATAACCTTATCTTTAACAAAAAACCAAATGGCGAAGCTCTTTTTGAGTTTATAGAACACTTTAGCACAAAAGAAGCCATAGACACAGGTGCTGAAGATGAAGCTTATCTTGCGATGAGTTACGAGGAGAAGATTGCAAAACTTTTAATGGACGGCGACAAAGAGAGAATGCTTCCTCTCGTTGAAGAGGCTCGTCATAAAATAGCTCCCCAGAAGATTGTCAATGAGATTCTTATAGACGCTATGAAGGTTGTTGGTGAACTATTTGGTTCAGGACAGATGCAACTCCCGTTTGTACTTCAAAGTGCCGAGACCATGAAAAAGACTGTTGATTATCTTAACCCGTATCTGCCAAAAATCGACAAAGAGGTAGATATAACTCTAGCTCTTGGAACAGTTAAAGGTGACGTACATGATGTCGGTAAAAACCTTGTTGACATTATCCTATCAAACAACGGTTATAAAGTTATAAATCTTGGGATAAAGGTAGATATTGACTCTTTTATAAGTGCCTTAAAAGAATCAAATGCTACTGCTATCGGAATGAGTGGACTTTTGGTAAAATCTACTCAGGTAATGAAAGAGAACTTGGAAATACTGAAATCTCAAGGTTTTAGTGTTCCGATTCTCCTTGGGGGAGCAGCGCTTACCCGTACATTTATAGATGACTTTTGTCGTCCGCTTTACGATGGCCCTATCTTTTACTGTAAAGATGCTTTTGACGGTGTGACTGCTATGAGTCGCATTGAAGCTGGAAATTTTGATACTGATTTGCATGGCAAAGACTCCCAAGAGAAGCTACATGTAGAGAAAAAAGAGGTGATTATCCCACCTTTTTCTCAACTAAAAATGCCATCTCGCGATGTCAATGTGCCGACTCCACCTTTTTGGGGCAGACGTGAGCTTAAACTTACACAGCAGCAGATAGAGATGGCTTTTGTGTGGATAAACCACAAAATACTTTTCAAATCTCGCTGGGGATACAGTTCAAAAGGAATGACCAAAGAGGCTTACCAAAAACAGTTAGACGAAGTGGTATGGCCTGCGTACGAGAGATTAAAAGCGCAGTTTATAGACGAGAAACTTTTTGAGCCTACTATCATTTATGGGTACTGGCCTTGCAGAAGCGATGACAACACACTTTTGATTTTTGATGAGAGCGAAGGGTACAACTCAGCAGATGAAATTAACAGAGAACATTTAGATAAAGTTATTGGCAGAGCAAAAGAGCAATTTACTTTTCCAAGACAGTCAAAACAGCCGCACCGTGCTTTAAGCGACTTTTTTCACTCTGACAGACACGATGTTATAGCGCTTACATGTGTAAGTGCCGGAGGCAAGCTTAGTGAGGCTGAGAGAGAAATCTATGACAAAAACAACTATACAGAGTATTACCAGTTTCACGGACTAGGGGTTGAGCTAGCTGAAGCACTTGCCGAGATAGTTCATAAACAAATAAGACTTGATTTAAATATTTCTGATGGAGAAGGTAGCAAACTAAGCGATGTTCAAATGAATAAGTACCAAGGTTGCAGATACTCTTTTGGTTACGCAGCTTGTCCAGACCTAGAGCTAAACCGTCCTCTTTTTAATCTCCTAAAACCAGAGGAGTTCGGGATAGAACTTAGTGAGACTTTTCAGATTCACCCAGAACAATCAACAAGTGCATTGGTTGTTTATCACCCTAATGCTACATACTATAACATTTAATGCTAAATACCACAGCATTTAATGTCAACTTAAAATAATTAAAGATAACATATTTCAAGTATTACATTTAGGAAACAACTATGATAAATTTAGAAGAGCTTACCAAAGACACAAAAAAATTAACCGTTCTTTATGCGGAAGACGATCCCAGTATTCAAGATGAACTTGTCGATATTTTTAATATGTTTTTTAAAAAAACAATTGTTGCAAATGACGGCAAAGAAGGTATTGAACTATACAACAATCATAAAGAAGAAATAGACTTAATAATTTCAGACATTCAAATGCCAAATATGAATGGTCTTGAGATGGTTGAAGAGATACGTAAAAGCGATGATGAAATACCCGTAATAATAACAACCGCAAACAACGATCAAGAATATTTTATAAAATCAATCGAAGTAAAAATAGACAAATACATTTTAAAGCCTATCAATGAAGAACAGATGATAGATACTTTTTATAATGTAAACAAAAGACTATTAGAAAAGAAGATGCTAAAGCAACTCATAAAAGAGAAGCACGAAAGAGAATTAAAAGAAAAAGAGCAAGAAACTATCCAAAAAATCAGCAATGCTTTTAGTTCGCCGGCAATTGTTTTTAAAGACAATAAGGTCTCATATTATACGGATGCTTTTGCCAGACTATTTAAAAACAAAAACAAAGATTCTTTAAGTAATATAACATTACAAACAAACACTCTTTTTGATGAACTAGAAGGCTATTTAAAATCATTTGAGGAATACGATGAAGAAAACTTACTAAACAATAAAATTCAAACTACACAAAAAGTTGGTAAAAGAATATTTAGGGTTTACAAAAAGAGCATTGATTTAGACGGTGAGGCTGAGATTTTCATTTTACATAACATAACATTTGAAGAGTGGCAAAAAGTTAAGATTGATTCTTACGTTAATTCCTTAGAAAGCATGATTTTAATAAGTAGAGCAAACAAATACGAAGAAAATGAAACAGACGATAAAATAAAACTAGATATTACAGATAATCAAAAAAATCTACTTAGAAAAAATCACAAAAAAGATCTGATATCCGCAAACGACTTACTAAATACTCTCAACAAAGAGCTTCTAAGAGAGATACAAGAGTTAGATGATTTAGACACTGATATCTCCAATTCTTTAGTAGAATTGGAAAGAGGAGATAGTGAACAATTAAAAATACTTTCTAAAGCATTTTTAAAATATGCATATATTATCGAGGGGATAGCAGAATTAAATGATTTTTATATAGTACTTGAAGGTTTATCAAAACTAATTTACTCCATTAACTTTGAAGACCTTGACCCTGAAAAATATACTACTTTTTATTCATACTTAAACAATATGGGTGATGATTTAATCTACTGGAGAAAAAATATATTTATTGAACAAACCGCAAACGATATTCACTACCTTGATTCGTCAATGCTTAGCTCTATGTTGCAGTTGGAACTATTCTTATCTAACAAGGATGAAATTGAAGATGATAATGACTTTGAGCTATTTTAGGTTCTTATATGAATAAATCAGATTTTATAAAAACTATACTGGTTTTAATTAATAAAGATGATGATTCACAACTAAGTTTAATTACAGACAACCTTGAAGACTACTTTTTCAATGTAGAAGTAATTAAAGTTTTTACTACAAAGGAGGCATTTAAAATATTAAACTCAACAGAAGTAGACCTAATAATATATAGTGTTAATGAAAATAATATAGAGTATTTGATAAAAAATGAACTTACAAAGATACCATTACTTTTAGTCTCCACAAATACATTTTTTGAAGAGATTGAAAATAAAGTATTTAAACTTCCCCCTTTTGATTTTTTAACAAAACCTATTAAAGAAAAATTATTGGTCTCTAAAATAAATAACTATTTTAAAATTTATGATTCTGTTAAACTAAAAACAAAAATAATAGACGAAAATATAATATATAGTGAAATAGATTTAAATGGAATAATTAAGTATGTCTCCCAACCTCTTGTTAATATTAGCGGATTTACAAAAAATGAACTAATTACTCAAGAATACTTTGAAAATGTACTTGATATTTCAATAGATGAACAAAAAAAAATTTGGGAAAGTATACAAAACTCTAAAACATGGATGGGTATCTTAAAAAAAAGAAAAAAAAACGATGAACACTATATAGCCAAAACAACCATAACACCTTTATATGAAAATGGAATTCTTTTAGGGTATTACTCCCATGAACAAGATGTTACATCAGAAATTTCAGACAAAGCTAGAATGCAAGAAATTTTAGATGCACAATACTCTCTAATAATAATATTAGACAACAAAGTAATAATTGAATCAAACAAAACACTGTTTTATCACTTTGGATATAAAAATATAGATGATTTTAAATCGAAGCACAAATGTATATGCGATTTGTTTATACAAGAAAATGAGTCTTCCATTATGCCAAAAATGGGAGATAAATACTGGGTTGATTACGTCATGCAAAACAACAATTTAACAAACAAAGCATACCTAAGAGACAAGAATGAAAATATTAGAATCTATGATGTTCACTATCGTGGCAAAATATCAAATAATCAATACATTATTGTATTTACGGATATTACCCAACTTGAAGAAAAATCTGAAATACTCAGTAAACAGTCAAGACTTGCAGCTATGGGTGAGATGATATCTATGATTGCCCATCAGTGGAGACAACCATTAACTGCAATTTCCGGACTCACAACAAAACAAAACCTTAAAAAAAGAATGAACCAAGAAACTGCTGAAGATTGGCAAGAATTTGTAAATAAACATAAAGACTTGGTAAACTACATGTCAAAAACTATTGATGATTTTAGATACTTCTTCAAAGAACAACAATTGCAGTCATTAACTATCGAAAATATAATAAACAAAACATATAAGCTAACGACTCCACTATTTGAAAAACATAATGTAGAGTATAAAATTAACTATAAAAGTGATGGCTTAAAAGATGTGTCTATATTAACAGCTAGTAGTAAACTAGATCAAGTTTTTATAAATCTATATAAAAATGCACTTGATGAATTTATTTCAAACAAAAAACAAAATCCCAAGATATGGGTAAACTGTGAAATTAAGGATGAAAAAATAGTTTTTGAAATTTGCGATAATGCAGGTGGAATACCTGAGGATATATTATCAAAAATATTTGACCCATACTTTAGTACAAAAAGCGATAACGGAACAGGGCTGGGTCTATATATGAGCAAAACTATAATAGAAGAACATCTAAAGGGCAGTCTTGAAGCTATAAATAAAAATGCAGGAGCTTGTTTTACTCTAAAACTACCAATAATCTAAGCCCTTCTTCTATAACTCAAAGCTTCAAGCACATGTTGTTTTTCTATAATTTTACAAGCGTCTAAATCAGCAATAGTTCTAGAGACCTTTTGAACCTTTTTTATACTTCTAAAAGAGAGTGAAAATCTATAAGTTGCAGTATCTAAAACCTCTTTAGCCTCATCATTCATAATACAAAACTTCTCCACTTCAGCATCGCTAAGTTTTGCATTGAAACTATTTTGTTTTCTATTTTTACTAAATATATGAGCTTCAACAACTTTTCTATGCATCTCTTTTGAGCTTAGGCTAGGTTTATCATTTGCATTTACATTTTGCATAATTACACTTAAGTCTATCCTGTCTAAAAATGGGTCGGAGAGTCTGTTTTTATATCTTTGGATTTCTAGTTCATTGCATCTGCATTCTTTATTTTCATCTAATAGATTACCGCAAGGACAAGGGTTCATTGCCCCTATAAATAAAAAATCGCTCGGGTATTCTACTTTTGAGTTTACTCTTGAAATACGTATCTTTCCATCTTCTAGTGGCTCTCTTAATGCTTCTAATACCGTTTTGCTAAAGTGAGGAATCTCATCAAACATTAATATCCCTAGATTTGATAAACCAACCTCACCTATTTTTGCTTTGTGTGAACCTCCGCCAAAGACACTTGCCGATGTAGAAGAGTGGTGTGGTGAACGATACGGTCGTCTTGGTTTAAAGTCTGGCTCTTTAAAATCTAAGGCTTGAAGTTTTGCAACATCTAAAATCTCATCCATTGTCATTGGAGGTAAAATATATCTAATACGTTTTGAAATCATACTTTTTCCACAACCAGGACTTCCTTCAAAAATTATATTGTGAAATCCTGCTGCACTTATAAGAGAGGCTCTCTTGGCAACCTCTTGACCTTTTACGTCTATGAAATCTTCATCATACTCTTTTACATAAAAATATTCCTTACCATCTATTTTGTACAGAGGGTAATCTATTTTAGCTTTAGGCATATTCGGAGTTATAGAATCCTGATTTTTCAATAACTCAATTGCTTCACTTAAAGTATTAACCCCATAAAAGTCTATATTTGGTATTTTTGAGACTTTATCTAAGCTAGAGTAAGGAACTATTACTTTTTGAATAACTTTTTGGTTTGCGAGTGATAACAAAAGTGGGTATAGTTGAATATTCTCTTTTACACTTCCATCTAGCCCTAACTCACCAAATGCAGACCATTCACTAAAATCATCTTCTAAAGTATTCAGAGCTATCATTAAAGCTATACTGAGATCAAAGTGGCTTCCATCTTTTTTCAAATCCGATGGACTTAATGAAATTGTTATTCTCTTTGGAGGAAATTTGAAGTCATTTGAAAGTAGTGCTGATTTTACACGCTCTTTTGATTCATTAATAGAAATAGAAGTCATACCTATAACACTAAAAGATGGTAAACCTTTAGTTAAAGTTGATTCTACATGTACAACTTTAGCATCCAATCCCTCGTATGTTGCACAGGATATATTTTTCATAATAGCAACCTATTTTTAAGTTACTATGATTTTACAATTTTTATTTTTTAGTGTAATATAGTATGACAGTTTGTCATATAATTGCTAGTTATTAGCGTTTTTCTTCTCTTTTTGCATTCGCTTGAACTCTTTTTCAAACTTTTTTCTGCGGGAATATGAAAGTTTGTCTATAAATAAAATTCCATTTAAGTGGTCATACTCATGCTGTATTGCTATGCTAAGAAGTCCATCAGCCTCTAGTGATTTTGTATTTCCAAATCTATCTTGGTAGTTAACGGTTATGAATTCAAATCTGACTATATCTTCATAAAAAGAGGGGACACTCAAACACCCCTCTTGGTAAGTGGTCTCTCCGCTCTTATGCGTAATAACTGGGTTGATAATCTCTATCAGATTATCAACAGGCTGCTCATCGTCTTCAGTGGGGAGATTAATTATTAAGATTTGTTTTGCATGTGAAACTTGGATTGCTGCCAAGCCAATCCCTCTTGACTCAATCATAACGGTATACATAGCATCGAGAAGTTTATGCAGCTGCTGATCAAATTTATCAACAGGCTTGGATTTTTCTTTAAGTTTTTTATTTGGATATTCTACTATGTTTAAAATCATCTTTATTTTACATCTATTCCGAAGGTGTTCTAAGTAAAACTGCAAAATCCAGCTTTGGATTTTGATATGCTTTTTCAATGCCGTCCAAAGAACTTACAATAATCTCCTCAACTGAATGCTCCTCAGTCACATCTGTAATGCCTATTGATATCTTAAGTTGTATTTCACGATCGCCTAAGAAAAAATTACTGTTAGAGACTAGCTCAGAGAGTCTTTCACTTGCTCTTTTTGCACTATTGATATCGGTATGCTTGAGCAACATTGCAAAAACACCATTTCCATAATGGGCAACCGTATCGCTTCTTCTAGATGTTTTAAGTAAAAGTCTAGCCATCGTTTTAGTCATAAGCATCACTGCTTTTTCATTCTTTACACTATCTCTAAGTTCACGCGAAAGCTCTATCATGATTAAAGAACTTCTGTGTTTAAACTTGCTAATTAATTCTATCTCTTGCTCAATTTTTGTCATCAGGTTGCGCTTGTTATAGACACCATACTGATTATCAAAAATTGTTTCATTTTCCACATTTTTTATTATTTTAGCAGTCTCATCATACATGATTTTCATATTACTGCTTTGTTTTTTCAAAATAGTGTTTAATTTTAAAATATCTTCTTCCAAGGATGAGACAATATTAATCGATTGCTTTTCATCTGGATTGTCTTTAAGTTCTTTTGATCTCTTATCAAGTATCTTTGTCATTAATGACATATTTTTATAAAGATTTGCAGCAACGCTGAGAATATTCTTTACAGACGAAAAACCTTGCTTTAGACTCTGTTCAAGCCTTATACTGTTCTCATCTTCATTACTCTCTTCAAGTTCTACTATTGAAGATATCTGCTTATGGGTACTTTGACTCTTGCCTTCTAGCAATCTGTCAAAATATAATGAAAAGTTATTTGGGGTTGGAGGGAGGCCATCTTTTATTAAAGCATTCAAAACCTCTTTTGAATATGATTCTAAATCACCTTCTGGTTCTGAATCTTGTAAACTGCTTTGAATACCAGCATCTTCAGAAGATTTTGTTTCTACAATATTACGACGACTTCTACTTCTTAAAGCTCCAGCCATATCAACCCCTTGTTATACTATTTTACTTTTCTTAACTAAAACTTCGTCAATCATACCATATTCTTTACACTGTTTTGCACTCATAAAGTTATCTCTGTCAGTATCTTTTTCTATTGTTTTAACATTCTGACCTGTGTTTTTAGCTAAAATTTCATTCAGTTCTTTCTTCATACGAAGAATCTCTTCAGCCTGGATTGCTATATCAGTAGCTTGACCTTGTGCACCACCTAATGGTTGGTGTATCATAATTCTTGCATGTGGAAGAGCATATCTCTTGCCCTTTTCACCACTTGAGAGTAAAAATGCTCCCATAGATGCAGCCTGTCCCACGCAGATTGTTGCTACATCTGGACGGATATAATTCATAGTATCAAAGATAGCCATACCTGCAGTAACAACTCCGCCTGGAGAGTTGATATAGAAATAGATATCTTTTTCAGGATCTTCTGCTTCTAAAAACAGCATTTGTGCAACAATAGAAGATGCAACGGCGTCATTAACCTCTCCGCTGAGCATAATAATTCTATCTTTTAAAAGACGTGAATATATATCATATGAACGCTCTCCACGTGCTGTTTTTTCAACTACATAAGGAATATAACTCATCTACTTACGCTTCTTTCATCTTTGAATTAAGAATCTTAGTAAGAACTTTGTCCTCAACCATTGACATCTGAATAGCAGGTAAATAGCCGGCATTTTTATA
This sequence comes from Candidatus Sulfurimonas baltica, assembly GCF_015265455.1. Classification (NCBI taxonomy): domain Bacteria; kingdom Pseudomonadati; phylum Campylobacterota; class Epsilonproteobacteria; order Campylobacterales; family Sulfurimonadaceae; genus Sulfurimonas; species Candidatus Sulfurimonas baltica. Next base: position 2,665,933 of record NZ_CP054492.1, read on the forward strand.
TTTATCATATGCTTCTTTAGGATCTTGCCCCATTTGCATAGCTTCATAATATATGGTTTGCATTACTTCATTTTCTTCAACTCTAACATTTTCAGCAGTAGCTAAAGCATCAATAATGAATGTAGCTCTTACACTTTTTTCTGAATTTTCTCTAAAAGTTTCACGAAGTGTTTTTAATTTATCTGCATTTTCACGAAGCTCGTTAATCTCATCTTCGCTCATCTCGCCTGCTTTTTTATTTAATGCAACATCAATCTCTTGCTCAACAACAAACTCTGGTAATGCGAACATCAATTTATCTACAAAACTTTCTAAAAGAGCTGGCTTTAAATCATCATTATAAAGTTTAGCTACGGCCTCATTTTCAAGCTGCTTTTTTATTTGATTTTTTAAGTTCTCTAAAGTCGGATTGTCTTGTCCGGCAAGAATTTTTTCTGCAAGAGCATCATCAATCTCCACTTTTACTTTTTCTTGAATATTATGGACATTTACTTTAAACTCAGCATCTTTTCCAGCTAGTTTATCTCCTCCATAGTTTTCAGGAAAAGTAACTTTTACCACTTTCTCTTCACCTATCTTCATTCCCGCAACTTGATCTTCAAAACCTGGAATAAATTGATTTGAACCAAGAACTAATGCAAACTCCTTAGCTGCACCGCCCTCAAATAATTCTCCATCAATAGAACCTTCAAAATCTAGTATAACGCTGTCACCCTCTTTTGCCGCTCTTTTTCTTTTAAGATCAATAAACTTTCCTTGAGAATCAGCTAACTTCTCTAGTCTTTCATTAACTTCTTCTTCGCTTGCGCTAGGCTTATTAAATTCATCAACCATATCTGCATAGTTACCAAGGTCAATTTCTGGTCTTAATGCTATTTTTACAATTACATCTATCTTATCATCACTCTTTACAAATTTAGATATGTTTGGCTCTCCAATTAGAGATTCGTTTGCAATTTTCAACTCATCAAGACCCATGCTTAGAACTTCACGAAGTGCTTCTGCTTCTGCATCTTGAACTAGACGATCTCCATACTGTTTCTTAACCACAGATACAGGCACTTTACCTTTACGGAAACCTTGGACAGAAGCTGTTTTTGTCAACTCTTTTGCTATTTTTTCTAAGTTTGCATCTATCTTTTCTTTTGGAATTACCGCTTCTATTTCAGCATTTGCAGCATCAATTTTATTTGTTTTGATTTTCATCAATTTCCTTTATTTAAGTTTGTTATTTATAGTTTTATAACTATTATTTTTAGCAATATTATCTAAATTCTGCTTTTGTATATCTTTAAGCTCAACTTTTGCACGATTTTGGTCTAAAATTAAGTATTAAAATCCACACGACTGCTACGTCAATCATTACATCAGCGAAATTAAATACTGCGAAATCAAACCCGCAGTGCCAATATACCATATCAACTACACCCTCGTGTATAAACCTGTCATAGACATTTGAAAAAGCACCTCCAAGCATCAATCCTGCAGGGAATGCGTAACAAATATCATTAAGATAAACTACGTAGACTAAAATAGCAATAATAAGTATTAGTTGAATAAATTTTAGCCACTCATCCAAGAAAGCAAACATTGAGAATGCAACGCCTTTGTTGTAAACCAAAATCAAATCAATGCACTCAGTATAGTAGCGCCAGCCATCTACAAAAAGTGTTTTTATATTTTGATCAATAATAAAAACACCAACAATTGTAAGGGTTAGTATTGCTAATAAACGCAGAGTCTTATTATGCATTTAAAGCTTTTTGAAAAAAATCAACTATATCGTCTACATGTAGATTCATTTTTTTTGCATCCTTGCACTCAAGTAAAATTCTAAGCTTATTCTCTGTTCCTGAATAACGAATAAGATGACGAATATTTTTTTCATCCAATTCTAACAACTTAGCTTCCAGCCCCTCAATCTTTTTTAGTGGTTTTTTATTTTTTATATTTATATTTACCAGCTTTTGAGGATATAGGGGAAACGGGCGAAGAGCCTCTGAAGCTTTTTGATTTGTTTTTATCAAAAGAGAGAGTGTTTGAAGTGCACTCACTAAGCCATCTCCAGTTTTTGCATAGTCACTTGTTATTACATGTCCGCTCTGCTCTCCGCCAAAGTTAATCCCCTCTTTTTTCATAATCTCTAAAACGTTTTTATCTCCAACATCAGATCTAAACAGTTTAAGACCTTTTTCCTTCATAAAATCATCCAAGCCTTGATTGCTCATAACAGTAGAGACTATACCGCCCCCTCTTAAAGTGCCATTATCATTCATATACGAACCAAGAGCACCCAAAAGCTGGTCCCCGTCAACTATTTCACCTTTCTCATCTACTATAACCAGTCTATCTGCATCACCGTCAAGAGCTATACCTAAATCTGCTCTGTACTTAACAACAGCTTCGCGTAAATCTTTGGTGTGAAGTGCTCCACACCCCTCGTTTATATTAAATCCATCCGGTTTATTATGTAAAACAATAACGTCAGCACCCAGCTCTTCTAAAACAGTAGGACCAACAATATATCCTGCACCATTAGCTGCGTCCAAAACTATCCGCATACCTTTTAGTGAGATATCTCTAGGAAATGAATTTTTTAGCTGAACAATATAGCGGCCGACTACATCATCAATTCTTTTAGCTTTTCCTATATTTTTTCCGGTAGTTTGCGCGTCTTGAAGCTTTTCATCATTGAAGTAGATATTTTCTATCTCCTGTTCGGCACATAAAGAGAGTTTATCTCCCTGTCCGTCAAAAAATTTAATTCCATTATCTTCATAGGAGTTATGTGATGCACTAATCATAATACCTGCATCACAACGCATATTTTCAGTGATAAAAGCTATTGCCGGGGTTGGCATTGGACCAATTTGTACAACATCATAACCAATAGCCGTCAATCCGCTGACTATTGCATTTTCTATCATATATCCACTTCTGCGTGTATCTTTTCCAACCAAAATTTTATTAGTTTTAGCGCGAGTTTTAAAGTAAATTCCAGCAGCCATTGCCACTTTCATTGCTAACTCTGCACTTAAAAAAGTACCAGCCTCACCTCTGACTCCATCTGTTCCGAATAATTTCATACATAATTCCATAATATTTAAGTGAAGTATTTTAACATAATTATCCAAATTATGCCCAAATCATAAAATTCTCCTTGTCTTTAACTTAATTTTAATTATATTTAAGCTAATATTCTGCACTAAAATTTAATGAGAAGGACTCATACATGGCAAATCACAAGTCATCAATTAAGAGAATTCGCCAAACTATCGTTCGTACAGAGCGTAATCGTTTCTACAGAACTCGTCTTAAAAACATTGTAAAAGACGTTCGTTCTGCAATCGAAGCAGGCAATAAAGAAGATGCTACATCAGCAATGACAGTAGCTAACAAACAAATTCAAAAATTTGTAAGCAAGGGTATCTTAAAAAAAGAGACTGCTGCTAGAAAAATTAGTCGTCTACACAGAGCTGTAAACGCAATATAAGGTTAACAATTAAATGTTAGCCGATAAACTAAATCCGTTTATCAATCGTTATAATGAACTTGGCGTTATGCTGAGTTCACCTGACATAACTTCCGACATCAAAAGAATGACAAAACTCTCCAAAGAACAATCTTCACTTTTAGCAATCGTCAACAAAGCAAAAGAATACAAATCAGTTATTGCACAAATTGCTGAATCTAAAGAGATGTTGAGTGATCCAGAGATGATAGATATGGCAAAAGAAGAGCTTAAAGAGTTAGAACCTCAACTTCCAATTATGGAAGAAGAGATTAAACTTTTGCTTTTACCAAAAGATCCAAATGATGATAGAAATATCATTGTTGAGCTTCGTGCTGGAGCTGGTGGAGATGAAGCTGCTATCTTTGTTGGCGATCTTTTCGATGCCTACACGCGCTATGCAGATGTAAAAGGGTGGAAGGTTGAGCTTTTAAGCACATCTCCATCTGATGCAGGTGGATTTAAAGAGGTTATTGCACTTATTAAAGGTGATCAGGTTTATAGTAGATTGAAGTATGAAGGTGGAACTCATCGTGTTCAACGTGTTCCTGCAACAGAGTCACAAGGTCGTGTTCACACTTCAGCAATTACAGTCGCGGTTATGCCTGAAGTTGATGACGTTGAGATACAGATTAATGAAAATGACCTTAAAATCGATGTTATGCGTTCATCTGGCTGTGGAGGGCAAAGTGTAAATACAACAGATTCTGCTGTTAGAATAACACACTTGCCTACTGGTTTGGTTGTAACAAACCAGGATCAAAAGTCTCAGCACAAAAACAAAGAAAAAGCTATGAAAGTTCTAAAAGCCAGACTTTTTGACCTAGAAATGCGAGAGGCACAAGCAAAAGACAGTGCAACAAGGTCAGCCCAAGTTGGAACTGGAGATAGAAGTGGAAGAATAAGAACATACAATTATCCACAAAATCGTATTAGCGATCATAGAATAACTTTGACACTTTATAGATTAAATGAGATTATGCATGGTGGACTTCTCGATGAAGTTATTGACAATCTTATAGCAGATCATCAAGCTAAAATTGTTGAAGCTGCAGGGCTCTAGTCTCCAATAGACTAGGCTTTAGTGCCTAAATTTTCCACTCTGTTTCAAAAACTCTCTTAACCTTACCCTTAAAAGTAATAGTTTTGTCATTCATCCCCAGATAAAGTGTATCTCCACTTTTTGGATAAACCTCAATATCGCCACTAATTTTTTTCTCCATCAATGCTCTGTAAAAACAAGCAGCCATTCCTGTACCGCATGCTAAAGTTTCATCTTCAACACCACGCTCATATGTTCTAACTCTTAAATTATTTCCATCAACAAAAGCTATATTTACATTTGCATTATATTTATATCTAAGTTCTCTAGCTTCTAGAATGTCAAACTCTTTTATATTCTCTGTAAAGCTGACCATATGAGGAACACCGGTATCTAGTTTCCACCAGTTTTTTCCACCAAATATTATATCTTTTTCTAAAATCTTTGGCGGGGTAAGTTCACTTAGGACCATCCCACTATTTGCATCAACTTCAGCATTTATTACACCAGCTTCAGTTAAAAAACTCATATTTTTAGGAGCTAGTTCATTATAAAAAGCATAATGAGCACAGGCACGACTTCCATTTCCGCACATCTCTGCAGTGCTTCCATCAGAGTTATAAAACTGCCACTCAAAATCATATTTATCGTGTGGAACTATAACTATAAGACCATCAGCTCCTACACCCTCTTGTCTATTGCAAACTATTTTTGCTAATTTACTTCTATCCGCTTTAACATCTGAGTGAAATATAACAAAGTCATTTCCATTTGCGCTATATTTTGATACTTTCATTTTTTTCCTATAAATACTTTTCTTTAATCATATCTACAAACTTTTCACACTCCTGCTGGAGGTGCTTTAAGTTTTTAGAATTGTCTATAACCCATGTGGCTCTTTTTTTCTTCTCATCTATCGGCATCTGAGAGGCAATTCGTCTGAGTGATTCATCTTTTGAGTAACCATTTCTCTTCATAAATCTCTCTAACTGAATATCGCTTGGGGTATAAACAACCACACTCTCTTTTATATCGTATGCACCGTTTTCAAAAAATAGAGGGATGTCTATGAGATACGGGAACTTGAAACTATCCTGCTTAATGCTTCTTGATTCAATTTCAGCCCTTATTTTCGGATGAAGAAACTCCTCTAATTTTTTCTTAGCATCAGCGTTTGAAAAAACCAAACTTCCAAGTTTGGCTCTGTCAACTTTTGAGCCATTAACATATTCATCACCAAAATTTTCTTTAACCCAGGAAGAAGAGGCATCCAAGATCTCATGAGATATACTATCGGCATCTATAACCCTCATTCCATTGAGGGCTAAAAGGGACGCTACAGTACTTTTACCTGTAGCAATTCCACCGGTTAAGGCAATAGCATACTTAAATGCCATTAGTTTTTAACAATACCTAAATACTCTTTACGGATATGATTACCCATAGCAAAAGAAGCTACATGTACATCACAGTTGTAATAGCTTAACCCATCAATCATATCTGAACGGTGAAGATTAATATCCGCTGTCGGGTGATACTCTTTAGAGCTGAGAAGCGCAGTTGAGCAGTTGCCAAGATTGTATGGCATAATCACTTTAAAGTATCTTCCTAAGGTTTTCATTAAGCTCTTGTTGGCTTCAGTCTCATCTAAAGCTGGATGAACTGTAACAAACTGCCCATCATCTTGTAAAACACGGTTTACATGTGAGATAAATGCTGCATCAGCCTGCATTTCAGAGATAACTACATCATACGCTTTGTCATCTAAAGCGCTAATTGCCTCAAGCTTGCAAGAGATAACTCTTGAACCAACTTCTGCATGTCTTGCAAGCTCTTCACTTAAAAGTTCTGCTTTCTCACTGATAATTAAAACATTTTTTGGATCTTTATTGGTACACAAAGGGACATGTACCATCATTTCTTGGTAAGTAAATTCATTCATTTTTATATTTCCTAAATTTTTAAAAAGATTTTATCATATTTGTATTAAATAGCATTAAAAAGCATAGCAATTAGATATATTTAAGTATTAATTGATAATTAGATATAATTTCATCTATATTTAAATCAATTAGGATATAAAATGAATTATAATAAAGTAAAAAGTACATGTAGAGTTGTTCGTATTGGAGCAGGTGTAGCATTAATTACTACAGGTGTAGTAACAGGCAATGCATGGTTTTATTTAGGTGTTGCACCTTTAGTTGCAGGCATTGTCAACTTCTGCCCAATATGTATCGTAAGTAAAAAGTGCGACCTTCCTAGTAACTAAAACTCAACAGTAAGAATCAAGTAAGTCAAAATATGATAATATTATCACAAAAAAGTTTTACAAGGGGTTTATATGGGCATATCAAGAAGAGAGATTCTAACATTGTCAGGTTTAGCAGTTGCATCCTCTGCACTAAGTGCTTCTGATAAACCAAAAACAAATACTAAAATTAAGAGTGAATATAAAGCTCCAATACCTGATACTACTAAACCAAGAGTAGTTGTTGTAGGCGGTGGGTGGTCAGGACTCTCAATCGCAAAAAACACAAAAATATTCGCTCCGGATGCAGAAGTAATCTTGGTTGAACAAAGACATGAGTTTACTTCTTGCCCTTTAAGTAATCTATGGTTAGTTAATAAAATTGAACTTGAATATTTAACACATGATTATCTCCAAGCTGCCAGAAACTACAACTATACTTATTTTCAAGCAACAGCTATCGGACTAGATAAAGAGAATCAGATCCTAGAGACTAGTGGCGGTAGTATCAAGTACGACTATTTAGTTATGGCTCCGGGCATTGACTATGATTACTCACGTTGGACAAAAGATATAGCTTTTGAAAATAGACTTAGACGTGATTACCCAGCAGGTTTTATCCCAGGCTCTGAGCATATTACGCTAAAGAACAAAATTTTAAACTTCAAGGGTGGAAACTTCTTGCTAACAGTACCTGCTGGAAACTATAGATGTCTTCCCGCACCTTATGAGAGAGCTTGTATCATAGCTGACCACTTTAAGCAGAACAACATAAAAGGTAAAGTGATTTTACTTGATGAAAACAATACTATAACTATTAAAGAAAAAGGTTTTCAAAGTGCTTTTACTGAGCTATACGCTGATTATATAGAATATGTTCCAAGCTCTGTAATCCATAAAATCGACCTAGACAAAAAAACTGTTTACACAGAGTTTGATGAGTTTGAATTTGAAGATGCCTCTTTTTATCCTCATGTAAGAGGGGCTAAAGTCCTAGAGAGAATGGGTCTGGCGAAAGATGCAAAAAATATGATGGAAGGTAATATCAACCCTTTGACTTATGAAGCCATTGATGCAAAAAATGTATTTATAACGGGTGATGCTCGTCCTATGGGATTTTCAAAATCAGGAAATACTTCAAACTCCGAAGGATTCATTGTAGCGGCTAATATTGCACAAAAAATCAATAAAACACCGGCTTTAGCTTGGGAACCGCCTACTACAACTTGTTTTTCTGCCATATCAACAGAACCTGAAAAAGCAATATACATTTATACTCAATACTCATACGACAAAAAGACGAAAGCTTTCGACTTTGCAGGAACAGTAAGTAGTGAAGATTGGAAAAAACACGGCGTAGTAAACGCGGACTCAATATATAGTTGGGCTACTGCATTGTATCACGATATGTTTGGTGACACAAAAACTTCCTAAACTTGATTTATGCTCTAATAAGGTATAATTCCACACTTAATAAAAATATAGTATGGAGTTATAAATGAGCCAAATTAGCTACAAAGATGCCGGCGTTGACATAGATGCCGGCAATAGTTTCGTTGAAAACATCAAGCCTCTTGTAAAATCAACTAAAATTCCTGGTGTCTTGGGTGGTATTGGTTCTTTTGCAGGTGCATTTGAACTACCAAAAGGTTTTAAAGAGCCTGTAATGCTTGCGGCTACTGATGGAGTTGGAACAAAATTAAAACTTGCAATTGACTCTGGAATACATAATACTGTAGGAATTGACTTGGTTGCAATGTGTGTTAACGATCTTCTTTGTAACTTTGGAACTCCATCATTTTTCCTAGATTATTACGCAACTGGTAAACTTGACGTTAAAACTGCGACAAGCGTTGTCGCAGGGATAGCTGAAGGGTGCATAAGAAGCGAATGTGCTCTTATTGGCGGCGAGACAGCTGAGATGCCTGGTATGTATTCTGAAAATGATTATGACCTAGCTGGCTTTGCAGTTGGTGTTGCAGAGAAGAGTGAAATGGATAGAGTTTCTTTAGTACGTGCTGGTCATAAGCTTATAGCACTTCCTAGTTCTGGTCTTCACTCAAATGGTTTTTCTTTAGCTAGAAAAGTTCTATTTGAAAAAATGAACTTAGACTTCAATTACGATTTTAATGGCAAGCCTCTTATAGAGACTCTGCTTGAGCCTACAAATATCTATGTAAAAACATTCAAAGCACTTAAGAATGAGATAGTAGCAATGGCTCACATTACAGGTGGTGGTATAGTTGAAAACCTACCTCGAGTGCTTCCCCAAAATTTAAGAGCTGAAGTTAAAAAAGATGCTATTAAAGTTTTACCAATCTTTGACTTAATAGGTCAACATGTAGATTTAAATGAAATGTACAGAGCGTTCAACATGGGCGTTGGTATGATTCTTGTCGTTGAAGATAAAAATGTAAATACTGTTTTAGCAAAAGCCGAAGGTTCTTATTTGATTGGTGAAATAAAAGAGGGTAGCCGCGAAGCGGTAATGGTTTAAATAATCACTCATACCTCTAATTTATAAACTAGATTCCAAGTCAAGCTTGGAATAACGATATTTTAGTCATTCTGGACTTGATATTCGTCATTCTGGACTTGATTTTCGTCATTCTGGACTTGATCCAGAATCTAGTTACACGAAGAGTATAACTTACTTAAAAGGCTTCGTTAAGTCTTTGATAACATCCCCAGGAATAGACGCAATTGTAGCGAACTGCATCATACCCAATAATGGATAATTCATAGCTATATAGTACTCAGCTTGAAGCATAGTAGCTTTTCCGCCACTCACAACAATTGGCCAAGGCAATAAGCCGGCATTAGCACGACCAATTTTCTTTACAAATCTTTGTGTACCACGTCCAACACTATAACCAACTAAAGTTGTATCATCAGAAAGCTTTAGCTCATATGCCAATTCTTTACCTTTTTTGTAACTTCTTAACTTAGCCAATAACTCATCATTTGACCCCTCACCAAGAACTTTTGTATCTTCATAGTAAGGCATTCCTAAAGTAAAGTGAAAACCTGCCAAATCATCAAATTCCATTTTATCTTCAGAATTTTTAAGACCAGGAAATGCACCTTCAAGCTTAGATTTTACAGCTGAGAATGTAGCATGATTATAATCTTTTTGCATAAACGCTTTACCGAAGTAAATTGGATTAGTTAAAGAGATTGTCTTTTCTTGATCATCAACAAACAGTTTCATTACGGCAATGTTTGCACGATTTGGCTTTGCAGCCTCTTTTTTTAGTGTAGGGCAAGTAAAAACTATAGTTTTACCTTTTGCAACACTATCATATTTTGAAAGTACTTCAAAACCTGCAGCTGCAAGTTTAGCTTCTGCATCACCGACAGCAATATAATCGCCTTGGAGATATGCACTTACATTGCCTGAAGGCTCAGAACTGCTAGATGCTTGAGCTTGAGTGCTTTTGCCGGCGCAACCACAAAAAGTAAGTGCAGCTACACTAAATATTAATGTTAAAAACTTTTTCATATCTCTTTAGCTCCTAAACTTATCATGATTTCTTTAATTTTAGAATCCATATCTTTGATAAACTGAAGTCTTTTAGGATCAGTAATTTTACCAAAAGCTGCCCAGTTATCAACACTTGGCATACCAACTTTTAAAGTGTTTGAATCTTTTTCTAAATACATATACATTGAACATGGAGCAGACGCACCTAACTCTGGATGTTCCCAAACATTAAACACTGTATAAGAGAAAGTAAAATGACATAGTGAGTAAACCCAATAAGCGTCATATTTATCATTTTCTAAATCATTGTCAGCCCAGAACTCAGCAAAATCTCTTTTACCAGCAATTATATATTCTTCTGCTTCAAATGCTTTTTCAAACTTTTCCATAAAGTTAAATTTTGCATCTAAAACATCTTCTCCTCTGTTGAATGGAACTTCCCACTCTATTAACGTTTTTGCTGGAAGCTTATCAATTTCAATATACTCAACTTCTCCGCCCATACCTGCATCCGTAGCAGCACTAAGAGCATCAATTTTTTCAGTAAAAACTTCTCTAACACCAGCATCTTTAATCTCTGCAATATCTAGCATTGCTTGTGGAGTTAAAGTACCAACATAAGTTTTATTTTCACTCTTTTTCTTATAGATAAGGTAATTAAGAGGAGCAAATGAACCAAGTTTTGGCTCTTTCATAAGAAGTTCACGCATCCACTCTTCATTAGAAATAGTAATAAAACCAAGATTGTCTAAGTTTCCAACATAGTCAGTTTTAAACTGAGGATTCGGCTTACCGTCTTTTAATAGTTCAGTACCGTAAAAAAGCTTGTAATAGTACTCAATTTTTGGGTGAATATCTTTTGGAGTAAATCCAGCATCTTCTAAATCAACCTCTAAGATACCGTTAAATGCGTCATTTCTCTCTTTATATGTACCTTCTGATACATTCAATCTTATAGCCTGATAACCAAATGCCATACTTGCTGTCAACGATAATAAAACCGCTATTTTTACAAATGCTTTAAACATGTGTTTCCTTTTTATTTAACTTAATTATGTGATAGTTTTATCACAAAAAATCTGAAATAATTATATCATACAAATCTGTAAACTTTCTGAATTTTTGAACTATATTATATGAATAAGAAGTATTAAGGTACTTTGAAACACTTAAATTCATAAAGCTTAAAAAGTCAGGAGTATATATAAAAGTTTATTGATTGTTTTTTGTTTTGTTGCTTACCCCATGCAGAGCATGGAGTAAAGTTGTATTTCTAGAAAGCGTAGTTAAGTTGGAAACTGTAACTTGTCTCTGAGTGAGCTACAGTAATATCTTGGCCTGCAAAGTTTGTGAAAGTTTGCTTATTTTCAGCAGCAAATACAGCAGCTAAATCAACAGAAATCATGTCGCTTATGTTGTACGTTCCACCAATAGTAAAGTGTGATTCAACATTCCCTGGAAAACCTAATGCATTAAATGTATTAACTGTTCCAGCAGATAAACCAGCACTATTTACGCCAGCATATGTTTGTTTTTCTACTGCACTATCAGCAAAAGCATAACCAACACGAGCAGCCCAGCCACTAGTTGTATATTCATAACCTATTGAAATAACATCTTGGTCTGCCCATTCAAAGTCTTTATAGCCAGTAGCATCTTCCCAATTAATTTGCTTCCAGTCTAAAGCAACAGTATGCTCATTCATCTTATAACTAACACCTATACCCATCTCAGATGGTGTTGACAACTTGTCATTTGCATAAACACCGGTTGGAGTAAACGGTGCAATTACAGAACTCATAACACCTTTGTATTCCATTTCTATTTCAGACTTATAAACAGCACCAATTGTAATCCCATTAATCTCATATGCAAGACCTATATTGTAACCAAATGCTAAATCATCATTAACACCAGCTCCAACTTGATCTCCTGCAACTAGAGTTGGTGTCATAGCATTAGCACCACCTGGGAATTCATAATTAATATCTAAAGAACCATATTGCACGATTGGAGTAATACCAATTGAGTAATTATCTCTTGCATAAACCAAAGGAACACCAAACTGCATAAGTTGTAAAGCTGTAACCATTTGCATATGTGCACTTCCAGGGCCAGCAGTCATTGAATTAGTATCACGATAATCAACACCTAAGCCACCTGTCCCCCACATACCAACACCAGCATAAAAGTTATCATTAATTTTGCTAGCAACTGAAACAGAAGGGATAACAAACATATCAGCATCACTATCGGCTGTTACAGTGCCATTACCAATATTATTTGTAGCAGTTACATCTGGCATAAATAATGTACCACCAAAAGAGATTTCATTCTCTTTTTTAATTGTAGTGATTAAAGCAGGATTTGAAAGTGCAGATTCAGCACCATGACCTTTACCAATACCAATTCCACCCATACCGCGAGTTTTTGCACCCATACCAAGCATAGTTGAACCGTTTGTTGCGAATGCAGAAGTTGCACCTAAAGCTAATGCAGCTACTACTGCTAATTTAATTGTTTTTTTCATTTTCTCTCCTACGAGTAATTTTGAATACAAGCATTATAGGCAAGTAAATTTTAACTGTATCTTAAACGAAAAATAAATATTAATAAATAAAGCAAAAACATATTATTTAAGTACAATTTATATAATAAATATATATAAATAAAATTATATTTGTATATAAAAATCACTATTATCTTATATAAATAAGATAATTATATGCTTGAGATAAGTATTAAGAAATATTGTTGATAAAAATATTTGTGATAAAAATATTACATAGTGTATTTTTGTAACATAATAATTACAAAAGTTTGATATAAATAAATTAAATATAAACTTTTTAGATAATTGAACTCTCTGGATAATTAGCTATTAGACTCTGGATAAAGTACGGAGTGACAGAACTCTCGTCATTCCAAGCTTGAATTGAAATTTAGTTTATGAATTAATCAGAGGTCTTAATTAGTAAAAAATTTGATTTAATAAAGATAAATTAGTTTGAAAGTAAGTTAATTAAATGATTGTTAGTAAAGATTAGAAGTAAATTGATCAACTAGGCAGCGACCTACATTTCCACACCTGAAAGATGCAGTATTATCAGCGATGAGAGGCTTAGCTTCTGGGTTCGGAATGGAGCCAGGCGTTTCCCTCTCTCTATAGCCACCTAGACAATCAAGTGTAAAGACATCTAGATGTTCTTACATTTGACTGTTAGAGTCAATTAAAGTGAGTGTTTATACTATTTCTAGTATAGATTATTGTTTAAGTTAACATTTTCTAAATAACTGTATCAGTACACGGTTCATTAAATAGTGTGTTTACACTAAGTAAGGTAGTGAACGAAGTTGTGTTCTATTCAAAGAACTGTAAAAAAAGACAAACGTACTATTAGTACTGGTCAGCTAAACATATTACTATGCGTACACACCCAGCCTATCAAGCTTGTAGTCTTCAAGCGTACTTCAGGGAACGTTCATCTTGGAGTTGGCTTCCCGCTTAGATGCTTTCAGCGGTTATCTCATCCATGCGTAGCTACCCAGCGATGCTCTTGGCAGAACAACTGGTGCACCAGTGGCATGTCCAACCCGGTCCTCTCGTACTAGGGTCAGCTCTCCTCAACGTTCCTACGCCCACGGAAGATAGGGACCGAACTGTCTCACGACGTTCTGAACCCAGCTCGCGTACCGCTTTAAATGGCGAACAGCCATACCCTTGGGACCTGCTCCAGCCCCAGGATGCGATGAGCCGACATCGAGGTGCCAAACCTCCCCGTCGATGTGAGCTCTTGGGGGAGATCAGCCTGTTATCCCCGGCGTACCTTTTATCCTTTGAGCGATGGCCCTTCCACACAGAACCACCGGATCACTATGACCGTCTTTCGACTCTGCTCGACTTGTATGTCTCACAGTCAGTCCGGCTTGTGCCATTATACTCTACGGTGGATTTCCAACCCACCTGAGCCGAACTTTGTAAGCCTCCGTTACTTTTTAGGAGGCGACCGCCCCAGTCAAACTACCCACCAGACATTGTCCTCGCACAAGATAATTGTACCGAGTTAGCTATCAGAATATTCAAGGGTGGTATCTCAAGGATGCCTCATCATAAACTGGCGTCTATGAATCAAAGGCTCCCACCTATCCTGCACGTGAATATCCCAATAGCAGTGTCAAGCTATAGTAAAGGTGCACGGGGTCTTTCCGTCTTTCCGCGGGTAGGAGGAATTTTCACCTCCACTACAATTTCACTGGATCCATTGTTGAGACAGCTCCCATCTCGTTACGCCATTCATGCAGGTCGGTATTTAACCGACAAGGAATTTCGCTACCTTAGGACCGTTATAGTTACGGCCGCCGTTTACTTGTGCTTCATTTCAATGCTTCGCAGAGCTAACAAATCCATTTAACATTCAAGCACCGGGCAGGCGTCACACCCTATACATCCTCTTACGAGTTAGCAGAGTGCTGTGTTTTTGGTAAACAGTCGGGAGGGACACTTTGCTGCGACCCGTCAATGCTTTGGAGAGTAAATCTCCTAACAAATAGGGCACACCTTATACCGAAGATACGGTGCTAGTTTGCAGAGTTCCTTAACAATGGTTCATCCACGCGCCTTAGAATACTCATCTCACCCACCTGTGTTGGTTTACGGTACGGGCAACGGTTGTTCTCGTTTAGAGGCTTTTCTCGGCACGACAGTATCATCGATTCTCCGCGCTGGCCGAAGCCATTGCAGAGCCTGTAAGATCTCGGTCGAATGACAAACGGATTTTCCTATTTGTCGACCTACGTCCTTCGACCCACTATTCCATCAGTGAGCTCGATTAACTCTATGCGTCCCCCCATCACTCAAACGAACAACCGTCGGTATCGGAATATTAACCGATTTGCCATCGTCTACCCCTTTCGGACTCGACTTAGGTCCCGACTAACCCTACGATGACGAGCATCGCGTAGGAAACCTTGGGTTTACGGCGAAGAAGATTCTCACTTCTTTTCTCGCTACTCATGCCTGCATGCTCACTTCCATCCGCTCCAGCACTCCTTACCGGTGTACCTTCAACGCTGAATGGAACGCTCTCCTACCACTCATAGTAAACTATGAATCTAGAGCTTCGGTGCTTGTCTTAGCCCCGTTATATTTTCGGCGCAAAATCGCTAGACCAGTGAGCTGTTACGCTTTCTTTAAAGGGTGGCTGCTTCTAAGCCAACCTCCTGGTTGTCACAGCAACTTCACATCCTTTTCCACTTAGACAAGACTTTGGGACCTTAGCTGCTAGTCTGGGTTGTTCCCCTTTCGACGATGGATTTTATCACCCACCGCCTGACTCCCGAGGTTACACATGAAGTATTCGGAGTTTGATAGGGTTTGGTACCGCGGTAAGCAGCCCTAGCCCTGTCAGTGCTCTACCCCTTCATGCTAATGCTCGAGGCTATACCTAAATATATTTCGGAGAGAACCAGCTATCACTGAGTTTGATTGGCCTTTCACCCCTATCCACAAGTCATCCCAAAAGTTTTCAACCTTTACGGGTTCGGTCCTCCACTGGCTCTTACACCAGCTTCAACCTGCTCATGGATAGATCACTCAGTTTCGGGTCTGCAGCATCTGACTAATTCGCCCTATTAAGACTCGCTTTCGCTACGGCTTCTCGTTTGATTAACCTTGCCAGATACCACAACTCGCAGGCTCATTATGCAAAAGGCAGTCCGTCACACTTGTCTTACGACAATAGTGCTCCGAATGATTGTAAGCCATAGGTTTCAGGTTCTATTTCACTCCGCTCACCGCGGTCCTTTTCACCTTTCCCTCACGGTACTTGTTCGCTATCGGTCTAGTAGTAGTATTTAGGGTTGGAGGGTGGTCCCCCCATATTCAGTCAAGATAACACGTGTCCCGACCTACTCGTTCCTTAGTCTAGTACCATATAAATGTTTTCGCTTACGGGGATATCACCCTCTATGTCCACTCTTTCCAAAGTGTTCGGCTAACAAATATATTATCACTAAGTGCCCTAATCCCATTTCGCTCGCCGCTACTATGGGAATCTCGTTTGATTTCTTTTCCTTCAGGTACTGAGATGTTTCACTTCCCTGAGTTCGCCCCCCGTAGGGTAACATGATTCGCACCATGCTGGGTCGCCCCATTCAGAAATCCCCGGATCAAAGCTCTTTGGCAGCTCCCCGAGGCTTATCGCAGCCTAATACGTCTTTCATCGCCTCTACTAGCCAAGGCATCCACCTATGGCCCTTAATATCTTTTTTTCTAATTTGCGTTCACTACCTTACTTAATGTATCTCTACTTAAAGTAAGTCAGTGTACTGTTGATTGTAGTTATTTAGTTAATATAATTAATAATTGAATAAATTCTTTTATCTTTTATATATGTTGACTTTGACAATAATAATTTAATGAACGATAGACTTTGAAGTCTAATAGAAAAACTAATACTTAGTTCTTTTATTAAACTTGAAAATTTGTTTTAAATGGTGGGCCTACCTGGACTTGAACCAGGGACCTCACCCTTATCAGGGGTGCACTCTAACCAGCTGAGCTATAGGCCCTAAAGTGTGTTGTTAAATTCAAATGAACTCAAATCACTGAAAACTAAGCAAGCAAACAAACTAATAACTAACAACATCTCTCGTGAGATTTTCTTTGTATGTCAATTCAAATGAATGATTGACTTTACTCTAGAAAGGAGGTGATCCAACCGCAGGTTCTCCTACGGTTACCTTGTTACGACTTCACCCCAGTCGCTAATTCCACCGTAAGTGGTAGCCTCCCGAAGGTTAGCTTCCCAATTTCGGGTGAAATCAACTCCCATGGTGTGACGGGCGGTGAGTACAAGACCCGGGAACGTATTCACCGTAGCATTGCTGATCTACGATTACTAGTGATTCCAGCTTCATGAAGTCGAGTTGCAGACTTCAATCCGAACTGAGAGACGCTTTGTGAGATTGGCTCCACCTCGCGGTATTGCAACTCTCTGTACGCCCCATTGTAGCACGTGTGTAGCCCTAGCCATAAGGGCCATGATGACTTGACGTCGTCCTCACCTTCCTCCTCCTTGCGAAGGCAGTCTCCCTAGAGTGCCCAGCTTAACCTGCTGGCAACTAAGGACGAGGGTTGCGCTCGTTGCGGGACTTAACCCAACATCTCACGACACGAGCTGACGACAGCCGTGCAGCACCTGTTTTCAAGTTCCCCGAAGGGCACCACTCCATCTCTGGTGTGTTCTATCAATGTCAAGGCTAGGTAAGGTTCTTCGCGTATCTTCGAATTAAACCACATGCTCCACCACTTGTGCGGGTCCCCGTCTATTCCTTTGAGTTTTAATCTTGCGACCGTACTCCCCAGGCGGAACACTTAATCTGTTAAGTGCATCACCGAGATGACAAGCATCCCGACGACTAGTGTTCATCGTTTAGGGCGTGGACTACCGGGGTATCTAATCCCGTTTGCTCCCCACGCTTTCACGCCTTAGCGTCAGTAATGTTCCAGGAGATCGCCTTCGCTTTAGGTATTCCTAGTGATATCTACGGATTTTACCCCTACACCACTAATTCCATCTCCCCCTCCCATACTCTAGGTTGGAAGTTTCAAGTGCAGTTCTACAGTTAAGCTGTAGGATTTCACACCTGACTTTCCAACCCGCCTACGCGTCCTTTACGCCCAGTGATTCCGAGTAACGCTTGCACCCTCCGTATTACCGCGGCTGCTGGCACGGAGTTAGCCGGTGCTTATTCATGAGCTACCGTCATTTTCTTGACTCATAAAAGGAGTTTACACACCGAAATGCGTCATCCTCCACGCGGCGTTGCTGCATCAGGGTTTCCCCCATTGTGCAATATTCCTCACTGCTGCCTCCCGTAGGAGTCTGGTCCGTGTCTCAGTACCAGTGTGGCGGATCATCCTCTCAAACCCGCTACCCGTCATTGCCTTGGTGAGCTCTTACCTCACCAACAAACTGATGGGATATAGTCTGATCTTCAAGCGAAAAAACGTTTCCCAACTCTACTTAAGTAGAGAAGGTATATCCAGTATTAATCATCGTTTCCAATGGCTATCCCGGTCTTGAAGGTACATTAACTATATATTACTCACCCGTGCGCCACTAATCAGAAGAGCAAGCTCTTCTTCATCGTTCGACTTGCATGTGTTAAGCACGCCGCCAGCGTTCACTCTGAGCCAGGATCAAACTCTCCATAATTAATTATGTAAAGAACACATTGCTGTGCATTACTGATCATTGCCCAAGATTATTAAATCATTGGCTTTGTTGCCACTCGCTATAAATAGCTAGTGGACTTTTTGTATAGTATCTATTTCTATTGGGTATCTATATTGCTATAGACCAAACAGAATAGACGGTTGTTGTTATATTAGTTATTTCTAAGTAAACTTATAGTGACTAACTAACTAATTCGTTATTAGTTATTTCGTCTGTTTACTTGCTTAGTTTTCAATGATCTCAAACATATTCAAAAGCTTCTACTCGAAGTCTCTCTAGGCCTTAACTTAAGGTCATATTGTTTGTGGATGGGAATTATAGGAGATTATTTATTCAATGTCAAGGCTTTTTTAAAAGAATTTAAAAAGTTTTTCTGGAGTGTTTAGTTTCTATGCTTTTTTAATTTTCTTTGTTAAATAAATCTCATTTAGCTCTATACGTTAAATGAGTTTATATACATGTTGCTATCTATTAACTCTTTATATATAAAATTCTTATATACAATTGTATAGCAATTAAGATGCTATGCACAAATAAAGGATAGATATGGGACTTTACGATCGTGATTATGCAAGGGGCAATGCTTCTACTTATGCTTCTAACTCTAAGAGTGACACGCAAATAGTATCTTTTGTCAAAGAGACTTATAAATTGTTTGCTGCTTCAATGATGGCTGGCGCTGTTGGTGCTTATGTGGGTGTACCAATGGCCGGAACTATTGCTGCCAATTTTATCCCTCTATTTATTTTAGAGATTGGACTTTTAATTGGACTGCATTTTGTAAAACATAAGCCTGGCATTAATTTATTAGTAATGTTTGGTTTTGTATTTATGACGGGGCTAATGCTAGCACCTTTACTTTCTCACACGCTTGGTATGAGTGGCGGTGGAAGTATAATTGGAAATGCTTTTGCCATGACTTCAGTTATTTTTGGTGCTATGAGTTTTTATGCAATTAAAACAACAAAAGATTTTTCAGGATATGGAAAACCACTTATGATTGCTCTAGTTGTAATAATTGTTTTTTCTATAATAAATATGTTCATGGGCAGTTCATTGATGTCTATACTAATCTCAGGAGCTGTTGTTATACTGTTTAGTATCTTGGTAACATATGACACTCAAAATATAATCAAAGGTGCTTATGAAACACCTATTGACGGTGCAATTGCGCTTTATTTAGACTTTTTAAATATATTTACTGCACTTCTTCATCTATTTGGTATATTTGGAAGAGATGAGTAATCAACTTTCACCCGAGCTATTTCGGGTGCTTGATGCAAACCTAAACCGCCTTAAAGAGGGGATTAGAGTTGTTGAAGATATAATGAGATACCGCGATAATAACAAAACTATATCCACAAAGTTAAAACTCCTAAGACACAAATCAAAAATTAACGAATCAATAGAACTCCTTAAATATCGTGACAGTATCAATGATGTTCAACGGGCAACAATTAAGAGTGAATTAAACCGTCCAAACATAGAGAGTATTATTATTGCCAATCTAAAAAGAGCCCAAGAGTCATCAAGAGTTCTAGAAGAGATATATAAGCTTAGCAGTGCTGAGTATAGTGAGAATTTTAAGTATATAAGATATGAACTATACAGTATAGAGAAAGAAATTTTAACAGACTAGCTATTTTATGACATCTATCTTCTTGCTTTATATTTAACCTTATGATTATAGAATAAATTAGATTCCAAATCAAGTTTGGAATGACGACATGTCAGGTTTGTGATGCTGTTTGCTTTACCATTAAATCCAATGCGAGCATATTTTATTAATAGAAATATATTTGAGGGTTTTATTTTTTTTTAAAATGTAGCTAAAAAGAGGTGATTTGACTTAATTAAAAGTCAAATCTGAGTTGGAGAGTTATTACATCATCTCAATTTCTTGATATGCAAAATCAAGATTGTTGTTATGTAAAATATCATACATTGCTTTTTCTTTAAACTCTATCATTGGCACTTTACCTTGAATATCAGCAGCATCTACACCATCTTCAATAGCTTTAGCAACTCTATCTCTCATAAATGTGAAATAGTCTCTTGCTTCGTTAACAGCTGTTTTGTCTGTAATAAAACCGTGTCCTGGAATTAATGTTTCCCAACCTTTAGCATCAATCATATCAAGTGCTTTGATTTGACCAAGAACTGCTCCATCACGGCCAGAAGTTATACGACCATTCATTACTAAGTCACCAGCAAATAATACTTTAGACTTTGGCATGAAAAGGAAATAATCTTCAGCAGTATGTGCTTTTACACCAATCGTTATAACTTCAAAATCAATACCTTTTAGATTAAACTTATAGTTTTCTGTAAGTGTTCTATCTACTGGTATAATATTTGTACCAGCAATTGCATTTTTTGGTAAAACTCTATACATTCTAGTTTGATCACCAGCTTTGTATTTTTTATTAATTATTGATGGCCCAATTAACTCTGCACCAAATGTTTGCTTGTAAAAATCATTACCTAACCAGTGATCATCATGCTCATGAGAGTTAACAACAACTTTAACAGGCAATGGGCCAGCTACTTTACTCATAGCATCATATGCTTGTTTTGCAAAAATAAATGATGGTCCTGTATCAAATACTACAAAGCTGTCATCTGTTTTTACATAACAGTTATTTGCCATATTACCAGCATTTTCTTTTGTTGGTGCCTCAATTGCTCCAAAGAAACACCATACATTCTCACTAACTTGTTTTGGTTTCAATTTGTAATCAAATTCATCACTTTTTACAACTTTTGCTGCAGTTGTTGCCGCTGAAGCTGATTCAGCAGTAGCGTCTGAACAAGCCGTCATCATTGGAAGTAAAGCTATAGCAGATACTACTAACGGATTAATCATTTTTTTTATCATAAGGTTCACCTTTTTTTAGTTTATTCTTGAAAGAATATATTTAACATGTCATAAACAGGTTAAATATATTCTATCTTTTGGAGTAAAGCCAAACCCTAAAATTACTTAAAAGGTTTGACTTAAAAGAAAATATTATTTAACTTTCTTGCTTGCTTTTGCAGTTTTTCCTAAATTATTAACCCAGTCAATATCAATAGTATCACCTTCTTTTGCTCCAGTGAATGAAAATTGAAAATAAGGATCTTTAGATAGGAATGGTCCTGTAGACGCCTCCCATACAACTGTACCGTTTAATTTTGCAGTCATGTGAGTGATAAACTCTACATTGATTTTTTTAAGTTTTGCTTCTTCTTTACCAGCCATTGGGCTTTTAGCTAAAACTTTAACTTCTACTACGCCTTTTTTTAACTTTGCTTTTACTTTCATAATTATTCCTTTTTAATTTCTATTTATTTTATTTCAATGAGCGGCGGGGGTTAAATCAACCTCCACAACCACCAATAGAAACTTCTACTTTTTGTACAGCTGAGTATAATTTACCATCTCTACCTTTTGCAACAACAGTTACATTAGCAGTTTTTCTCATTTTGATTTTAGTTTTAATGTCAAAAACACCATTTTCACCTAATTCAAATACTACAACAGCAGATCTAGGATTAGCATCTTGAAATAAAGCAACAGACTCTACTGCTATTTTAGAACTAATTCCGATTGGCACAGCGCCACCATTTTCAGCTAATTTAGGAGCTTTAATTTCGATTTTACCATCAATCATTGCAGCAGTTCCAAATAGTGCTTCAATAGCCTCTTTACTTGTAGCAGCTTCCCAAGCTTTTGGAGCAGTCGCTCTGAAATCTGTAGCACTTAAACTAGCAGGTAATACTGATGCAGCAGCAGCTACTGCACCTAAACTTAAAAATTTTCTTCTTTGCATTTTAATTCCTTTTTATAATGTTGGGCAAACCATAGCAAGTTTTACTTACTAGATTCTACCATAAATTTAACAATATCTTTTACTTGCTCATCTGTAAGATCCATAGCTCCACCCTTAGGAGGCATTCCATTAAATCCTTTGATAGCGTGACTATTAACCGTATCCATACCTTGTGCTACAACAGCAGCCCATGCATCATGATTACCAACAGCTGGAGCTCCCATTGCATCAGTTTTATGACAAAGTGAACAAGAAGCATCGTACATTTTTTCAGCAGCTGATTTAGAACCTGTAGAAGTCTCTACTGGTAAATCTCTAACAGTTGAGTATGCTGGAACTACATTTGTAATTTCCATTCCAATGCTTTTAACTGCCTCTTTTTTACAATCTTTCATACAACGAGTACCAACTGCACCATAGTTTTTACGATCTTTAAAGAAAGCTCTTACGTTTTCAACACCTTGTGGACCGTTTACATCTGGATAAAAACCATCACGGTTTGGTAAAACTACTTTTAGTAATTGTTCTTTGTCAAGAACAAACTCTTCATCTAATGTTTCACCATCAATTTTTATATCATTAGCAGCTAATAAGTAGGCAGTCATTGCATACAACTCATTATTAGTAAGGCTTTTTGGATGCGCGTATGGCATTGCATCACGGATGTACCAGATTAGAGTACTAACTTGTGGCCAATATGAGCCGATAGTTCTTTTTGGAGCATCTTTACCTGGACATGTTCTTTGATTTTTAAGTGATGCAACTGTACCGCCAGCAAGAGTAGGATAACCCTTACCACCAGCTCCGAATTCGCCGTGACAAGAAGCACATTGCTTTTCGTATAGTAAATCACCCTCTTCAACAGAGCCTGAACCTTCTGGAAAACCTGTTCCATCTGGCATCATATCTGTATCCCAAGCTTTTAACTCAGCAGCTGTTGGAACTCTACCGTAGTTAAGTTTTGACATAGCTTGCGTATTGTATCTATATGCAGTTTCAACACCGTTTGCTCTAGGGTAAGTCATACCACCATCTAAAGCATCTTGTTTTCCATTGTAAACACCAGCAGTTGCAAGAGTCGATGCTAGTGCTAAGATAACACCAGTAACAATTAATTTATTATTTAATTTAAACATTTATACATCTCCTCCTTATTTACTTGGACAATTATCTGTTCTAACTTGAACATTATGTACTGAATTGTCTGCTTTTACTTCCCAAGTAACAATTGAGTTTCTGTGATAAACACCTTCTACACCAATAATATCTTTCTCTTGAGAAACTGTTGGCTGAACGTTGCCACTATCATCCATTGAACGAGACTGAAGCAATAATGGCTTACCATCATATTTATGCATAAACGAGAATCTAGTCCATGACTTAGGTAACACTAAACCTTTTAACTGAGCTTCTGTATAGTTTTGTCCACCATCTATTGATACATCTACATTAGTAATTGTTCCATGACCTGACCATGCAAGACCTTCTATCTCAATCATTTGACCAACTTTAAGATTTTTCCATGGTTTTTCAGGACATGGAGAAGTAATAATCGAGTTAGTCTCTAATGGATAGAAATGCTGAATTGCTTTACCGCTCTTAGTAAGAACTGTATACTTAGAAGTCTCTTCTTTACAGTACCAAGGCTCTGCACCGAACTCTAAACGCTTTAACCATTTAATACATAGGTTTGCTTCCCAGCCTGGTAACATTAAACGAACAGGATAACCTTGTTCTGGTCTAAGTGCTTCACCATTTTGAGCCCAAACAATCATTGCATCGTCTAAAACTTTTTCAACAGGAATTGTTCTGCTCATTTCTGAACCATCAGAACCTTCAGCCAACATCCATTTTGCAGTTGGTTTAATACCTAAATCATCAAGAATTACAGAAAGACGAACACCTGTCCACTCAGAGTTACTCATCATACCTTTTACAAACTGTAAAGAGTTGAACTGAGGACCTTTCCATTCAGCAGCACCATTTGCAGGGCACTCCAAGAAAAGTATTCTACTCTCAGATGGATATTGCTTTAATTCATCAAGAGTTAAAACAATTGGTTTCTCAACTAAACCATGAATCATAAGTCTAAATTTGTTAGGATCTACATGTGCAACACCGTTGTGAGTTCTAGTAAAGTGTAAACCATTTGGTGTAATGATACCTTCTAACTCGTGTAATGGTGACATAGAAACAGCAGCATGCATGTCTCCAGCAGATGACATAAGACTTGATGTTCTTCTTACAACATTATGCTCATATTTTGATGGAATACCATATGGATACTTATTAAGCTCATCACCTAAAGTTGTTCCCCACTTAACATGGTGTATTATATTTTCATCATCAGCTAACAACTTAGCAGGTGCTAAAACAGCAGCTGCAGTGATAGCACTAACAGAATAAACAGCTGTTTTCTTAAAGAAATCTCTTCTACTATTAGTAGTTTCTAAATTATTTTCAGAAATTTTACTCATTTAATATCTACCTCCTTTAATGTAACTTGTAGATTTTATAGTATGCAATAGTACAAAACTTAATTATGCATAGTACAAAATGCAAGGTGAAGATTATATAGCAAGTTTTATTCAATTGTCAAGCATTCTCACAAAAATGTAATAATTTTCTCACATTTTTATAATAACTACACACTTTTTATTACTAATATTCATTAATATATTGATAATAATAATAAAAGTATGTTATTCGCATAAATAAAAATTATGTTAAAATTACAAATATACTAACACAAGGCGCATCTATGTCAAACAAAAAAGTTGGAGAGGTTTTAAAGCTTTTTATATCTAAGTCTGGCACTTCACAAAGATTTGAAAAGTCTGACATCTCTTTGGACATGTTGGGCGTTGTTGGAGATAAATTTTACAATAAAGATGCGCAACGCTCTGTTTTGATTGCCTCTATTGAGAGTTATGAGCTTATTAGAAAGTACGGTATAGAGATGCCGTTTGGTTATTTGGGTGAGAATATTTTATTGGACTACAATCCATACAATTTAGAGATAGGAACACAGTTTAAAATAGGTGAGGTAATTTTAGAGATAAGTCAAAACTGCACTATATGTAACCATCTTGCTGTTTTAGATGTAAAGATACCTACACTGCTGAAGAACGATAGGGGTATATTTGCACAAGTTGTTAAAGCAGGGGAAGTAAAAGAGGGTGATGAAGTTTATCTGGTGTAGATAAACGCCACTTCAAACTCTAAGTAGTTGAGAGGGTATTCATTAAGAAGCTTTTTACTCTCTTTATATGAGAGTATTTTTCTAGCTCCACTAACACCGCTTTTTTTTATGTATTTAAACATATCCCTTGTAGATTCAAACTCCAGCTTATAATTTAAAATCTCAAAATCTGCGTTGAAATATTTTTTTTGAAGTTCATTTACCTCATCGGCACTTCTAAGCAGTGAGCTTATAGATGCTGTCTCATTTAGGGTTCTAAAAGTGTTTGATGTAAATATAGCTAGTGCAACGGGAGCATTGAGTTGTTTGATACTTGCAAATACACTCTCTAAACTATTCGCCCACTGCAGTGCTGAAGCTGAAAAAATATAATCATACTTATATGTAAGCAGGTTATCAAATAGTGCCTCATCATTAAAGTCACCGTAAACAGACTCTATCTTTTTAGACTTAGGGTGAAGTTCCAGCATCCCTGGAGCAAAATCAACTCCGGTAAAGTGCTCATAATCCCAATCTATTGCTTTACACACACTACCGCTTCCACAACCAAGGTCTAAAATATTTTTTGGTTTATGTTTTACCGTGCTTAGCAGTTTTTCTATTACCTTGTTTTGTATCACATTGTATGTATTGTAATCCAGGGCATGCTTGGAAAACTCCGAACTAATTTTCATTTTCTGTTTACAGCCAAAGATATTATAAAAATAACGATTACACATATAACAATAGTCGCACCCGATGGGAGAGAGAAATAAAAAGAGAGAGTCATTCCGGCAATAACGCTAAGTACAGCAATAAATAGAGAGATAATCACTGTTTTAAAAAAACCTTCTTTAAACTGCAGAGCAGAAACTGTCGGGATTACCATAAGAGCACCTATAAGTAGACTTCCAACAACTCTTATAGATAGTGCAATAATGACAGCGACCACACTTACCAACAAAAAATTTAGCGCTTTTACTTTAATACCACTTGTTTTTGCCACCTCTTCATCATAAGCTATAAAATAAAGCTCTTTTGAAAAAAACAATAAAGAGCCTAAAGACAGGGCTCCAAAGATGGCTATTGTCACAACATCTTCACTACTAACAGAGAGAATAGAGCCAAAAAGGTATGAAAATAGCGAGTTGTTAAAAGCACCGCCTAGAGAAACTATTATGACTGCAACAGCCAATGAACCTGAGAGCAAAATAGCCAACACTGCATCGGAGTAAAGCTCAAAAGAGCTTCTTAAATACTCGATAAGCCAAGCGGAGACAACGGCAAAAACAACGGCAATCCAAAGAGGGTTAAGTCCGGCTACAAGACCTACCGCAACACCGACTAAAGCCGAGTGAGCAAGTGTTTCACTAATCATTGAGTAGCGACGAAGCACAATAAAAGTCCCACTTATGGAAGCAAGTATGGCAATAATAATACCTGCTATAAAAGCTCTTTGCATAAATTCATATTCAAACATCTCTAACATGTTAATGCTCGTGCTTATGCATGTGAATTAGATGAGCATCTATGCCATAAAGCTCGCTCATCTCTTGGCAGCTTAGAACTTGTTTAGGATTATTGCAGACTGTAGCTTTTTGATTTATGGTAAAAAGCCTTGCTATATCATCTGCGATTACGCCAATGTCATGCGTTATAAAAACGATAGTCATCCCCTCTGCCTTGTTTAATTCTCCTAAGAGTGTATAAAAACGTTTTTGAGAGAGTACATCCACCCCTGTGTTTGGCTCATCCAGTATAAGAATCTCTGGCTTTGAGGCAAGGGCGCGGGCAATCATAACTCTTTGTCTTTGCCCACCCGAGAGCGTCCCTATCATCTTATCTTTTAAATTTACAACATCCATTTTAGACATTGCGTCATTAACCAAATGCTTGTCCTGTTCGCTGTATGTGGAAAAAAAGCCTCTTTGAGAAGTTCTTCCCATTTTCACAATATCTAAAACCGTTGCAGGAAAAGATGAGTCTACATGTGAAGCGCGCTGTGGAACATAACCAATTTTATGCCAATCATTAAAATCTTTTAGTTTTTTGCCAAATATTTTTATTTCGCCGTCTGTAGGTTTTTCAAGACCTAAAAGCATACGAATAAGAGTTGTTTTACCGCCACCGTTTGGTCCGATTATAGCTATATACTCCCCGCCAAAAATCTCCAGTGATATGTTTTTAAGGATACTCTGACCCTTCACGCTAAAACCTAAGTTCTTAATGTCAAAAATAGGAACTTTAAATTTCATCTGCACTCAAGGGCCTTTGAAATTTTTTCTAAATTGCTTCTCATAATATCTTCATAACTAAGGTTTTTCTCTGCTTCATCAGCCGTAATATTTCCAAGAGGCTGGAGAGTATTAACACTTACCTTCGCTTCAGTGGCTATGCTTTTAATAGCTTTATCGCTTGCGAAACTCTCAAAAAATATGGTTGAGATATTGTGCTCTTTAACATGCTCAATCAAAGTCAGCATACTTTTTGCGCTCGGCTGCGCATCAGGAGAGAGACCGCTAAGAGCCTCTATATTAAAGCCATAAATGTTTGAGATATATGAAAAAGCATTGTGGTTTACGATAATTGTAGAGACTCTACATGTAGAGAGTTTTTCTTTATAATCTTTGTGAAGTCTTTTTAGCATATCAACATAAGTATCTCTATTTTTACTATAAAGCTCTCTGTTAGCCGGCAAGAGTGCTATAAGTTCTTTGGTAATAAACTCTGTCGCTTTTATCATATTTTGTAAATCAAGCCAATAATGGGGATCAACTTTGCTGTCAGAATGGTTATGATTCTCTTTGTCCTGCCCATCTTCTATAAAGTTTTTTAACTCTACATGTAGGCTCATGTCGATAGCTTTGTTTTTAAAATCAAAACCATCTATCCATGGCTCCAGACCTGCTCCGCTGTAAACTACCAAATCACTTTTATAGAGCTTTATCACCTCTTTGGGCGAAGGCTCATAGCTATGTGCGTCAACACCCAAAGGTAAAATTAAAAAAGGTTCTGCTGTATCGCCGACAAGATTTATTGCTATATCATATAAAGAGAATGTGCTAAGTGCAATAGTTGGCTTATGAGTGGTCTCTTTTATTTTTGCATCTTGCTTCATAACTATTAACTGAAAAATAAAAAGTATAATCACAGCAATAAATATGGTATTTTTTAAGTTCATGATATTCCAAATATTTTTTGAAATTATAGCTAAAATTGTATTATAAAAAATTTTTGGGTATAATTCGCAACTTTTACAACCCAGGATATATATATGACAACCGGTTTTTTACTTATTATTCAAATCATTTTAGTAGTGGTACTAGTGATTGCAGTACTACTGCAAAAAAGTTCAAGCATTGGCCTAGGTGCTTACAGTGGCTCGAATGAGTCTGTGTTTGGAGCAAAAGGTCCAGCTAGCTTTTTGGCAAAAACAACATTCCTTATTGGCTTTTTATTTGTTGCTAACACCATAACTTTAGGCTACATGTACTCATCAGCTAGAGAAGAATCTGTTGTTGACAACATGGTTGAGTCTACAAATGTAGTAGCTCCATCTGCAACTACTACACCTGTTGCACCTGCTACAAAATAACTTAAAAGAGTAGTTGCACTTTTTGCAGCTATCTCTCCCTCTTTTGTTTCTTTAAACATTTCTATTGTATAATCCCGAATTATTTTTCATACATCAAGGAAACAAACATGCTAAAAGAAATATTTGACAAATGTGAAGCAAAGATGAAATCAAGCATAGAGCATATGCAAAGAGATTTCAAAACGCTTAGAACAGGAAAAGTTACAACATCAGTTTTGGACAATGTAAGAATTGATTACTACGGAACTATGACAGCTCTTGACCAAGTTGGTTCTATTATTGTAACAGATGCAACGACTATAGTTGTAAACCCGTGGGAAAAAAACCTATTGGCTAGTATTGAGACAGCAATATCAAAAGCGAATGTTGGAGCAAATCCAAATAACGATGGTGAGCAAATTAAACTATTTTTCCCGGCTATGACAGTTGACCAGAGAAAAGAGTCTGTTAAACAGATGAAAGTTATGGGTGAAAATGCAAAAGTATCTGTTAGAAATGACAGAAAAAACTCAAATGACCAAATTAAAAAACTTGAAAAAGACAAAGAAGTAACTGCTGATGAGTCTAAATCTGCTCAAGACAATATACAAAAAATAACTGACAAATACTCTACAATGATTGAAACAATATTAAAAGACAAAGAAATCGAAATACTTAAAGTATAGAAGCATCAAGATGCGAGAGCCTTACGCTGAGTAAAACTAAGCGTTAGCGCAAACAAAGGAATTACTTCCTTTGTTGTGATAAATAAATATGAAGGTTTCCTTCATTTTATGTAATAAAATTAAGGGTAATAAGATGGATGTTAAAAAAATATATATGGATGCAGATGCTCTTTTAGAGGGGCATTTTAAACTAAGCAGTGGCAACCACTCACAGTTTTACCTGCAATCTGCAAAAGTTTTAGAAGATCCAAAAACAGCTAAACTTCTTGCTGATGCGCTAGCAGTACAAATCAAAGAGAGTGGATTGAAAATAGACACGGTTTGCGCCCCTGCACTTGGTGGACTAATTGCCGGTTTTGCTCTTGCTCAAGCTCTTGATGTTCGTTTTATATTTGCTGAGAGAGTTGAAGGCGTGATGAATATTCGCCGTGGTTTTGAAGTTAGCAAAGGCGAGAGAGTTTTAATGTGTGAAGACATCATTACAACCGGTGGTTCGGCTATGGAAGCTGCCGCTGTTGTTAAACAACTTGGCGGAGAGATTGTTGGTGTCGCAGCATTGGCTAATCGTGGTTTTTGTAAACGTGAGCATAGCGATGTCAAAACTCAGCCAAACTGTAAACTTCCTCAAGATATTCCATTTTTTGCACTTGCTGATTTTACATTTGAGATGCATAAACCAGATACTTGTCCTCTGTGTAAAGATGGCAGCGAAGCTATAAAACCTGGCTCTAGAGGTAACTAAACTTTTTTAAGGCATCGTTTGTGAAATTAATCAAACTATTTTTAACTCTTGCGCTTATTTTTCAAACACTAAGTGCAACTGAGACAACAAACGATGATGCTAAACTCAAAAAGATGATAGGGAGGATGCTTCTTGTCGGATTCCCAAATGAAAATATTAACGAAAACAGTGAGATAGTAAGACAAATCAAGAGTTATGAACTTGGCGGTGTCATCCTTTTTGACCGTTTTTACAGTGACAGAAATAAAACAAAAAACATAAGCTCACCCAAACAACTTCAAGAGCTAACCTCGAAACTAAAATCTTTTTCAACTAAACCGCTTTTAATCTCCGTAGACCAGGAGGGCGGAAAAGTTGCACGTCTAAAACCGGCTTACGGCTTTAGTGTAACACCATCGGCAAAGCAAATCTCCACTCTACATGTTAAAGAGGCAAAAGCGATATATAATGCTCAGGCTCAAATGCTTAAAGAGAGTGGAATTAACTGCGATTTTGCACCTGTTGTTGACTTGGCAGTAAATCCTAAAAATATAGTTATTTACGGACTTGAACGCTCTTATGGTAGTGATTCTAAAGAGGTAGTTAAATACGCGAAAATATTTATGGATTCCCTTGATAGTGAGAGTATCTTTAGCGTTTTAAAACATTTCCCCGGTCATGGCTCATCTCTTAGCGATTCACATAAAGGTTTTGTAGATATATCAGATACTTGGAGCGAAATTGAGCTAGAACCCTACATAGAGCTGATAAAATCTAATGATGTTTCTATGATAATGACAGCACATGTCTTTAACTCACAGCTTGATTCCAAATATCCTGCAACACTCTCATACAAAGTAAATACTGAACTTCTAAGGGAGAAGCTTGGCTACAAAGGTATTATAATAAGCGATGATTTACAGATGAATGCAATCTCTGAGCACTACTCACTAGAAGAGAGGGTAACTTTAGCCATAAACTCTGGAGTTGACATTTTGCTTTTTGGAAACCAGCTTGCTATTCAGGATATTGATGAATTAGTAGAAGTTATTTTAGCCCAAATAAAAAACGGTGCAATCTCACAAAAGAGAGTTTCAGACTCAAACAAGAGAATTGAAGAGCTTCACAAAAAAAGAAAAAAACTATAATGCAGAGTGCCTTCTCAAGCCTTGACTGGCTGGTATTTATCTCTTACTTTCTTCTTCTTGGCGTCACTTCCATAATTTTAAGTAAAACCAAAATAACATCTTCAAGAGAGTACTTTTTAAGTCCTACTGCAATGCCCATGTTTGCTGTTGCAATCTCAGTTCTTGCAACAAGCCAATCGGCTGCTACATTCTTGGGTGTTCCAGAATTTGCTTATGCTCACGACTTTACATTTATAGGCTTTTACTTCTCTGCTTTGCTCGCTGTTATTTTTGTAGCATTTGTGCTAATTCCAAAATATTACGAAATGAAGGCAGTGACAGTTTATGAGCTATTGCAAAAGCGTTACGGAGAGAGTTCAAAAAAACATGCTGGAGTGATGTTTCTAATTGGTCGAGTATTGGCGAGCGGAGCACGTCTGTACATTGGAGCACTCGCTATCTCTATGATTCTATTTGGCGATATTATTTTCTTACATGTAGCGATTTCTATTTTAGTTTTAATGCTTGGAGCACTCGCTTACACCTACTTCGGCGGTGTCCGTTCCGTAATCCTTAGCGATATTATCCAAGCAGTTACTTACGTTGGTGCAGGTGTAGCGGTTTTTGTTTTTCTTTATTATTCACTGGAGAACATAGATATATTTGCCACGCTAAAAGAGCACAATAAACTAAACTTTTTAGACACAAGCATTGATGGGAAGTTTAGCCTTATAGGGCTTTTAAGCGGTTGGTTATTACTAAATATTGCGGCATTCGGACTTGATCAGGATATGACCCAAAGAGTTCTTACATGTAAGGATAAAAATGAGGCTGCTAAATCTTTGATTATCTCAATTGCTTTAACCATCCCCATTGTTCTCCTCTTTTTAGGTATAGGCGCACTTCTCTTTCTTTTTTATCTGCAAAGCGATGTTACGCAGAGTTTTGAGGGTGAGAAAATAACCATTTTTATGTACTATATTTTAAATGAGATGCCTGCGGGTCTGCGAGGTTTGGTTACAGTAGGAGCAATTGCGGCGGCACTCTCAAGCACTAACTCTGTTCTTGGTGCTATGGCTTCAGTTGCAGTTGAAGATCTCTACAAACCGTGGAAGTTAAAGCAGGGTAAAATTGATGAGTACCATTTTGTAAAAGCGTCCAGATTAGCGGTACTTCTCTTTGCTCTACTGCTCTCTATAATGGCTATGGTTAGTTACTTTTGGCAACACTACAGTGACCTCTCTCTCATTAGCTTCGCTCTTGGTGTTATGACTTTTGCATATACTGGTCTTTTAGGCGTCTATTTTTCGGCAATCTTTACCTCTCGCGGAAATGAAAAAACTGTTCTTTTAGGACTTATAGGGGGATTTGTTTCTGTTTTAGCACTTCAGCCCTACACTTTTGGAATCAGCATCGGCTTCTCATGGCAGATGGTTATTGGGACTTTGGTTTCATTTTTGATTGTCCAAAGTGCAAAGAGATAAAATTATTGATTTTGGATATAATTTAATCTTTTAGAAAAACTCAAAGGTTGTTTAAAATGAGTGAATTATATATTGGTGTAATGTCTGGAACATCTCTTGATGGTGTTGATGTAGTTTTATGTAAGATAGACTCTAACTCTTGCGAACTTGTATTTTCATGCGAATACCCCTTTGATGATGATTTAAAAGAGGATATCTTAGGTGCAATAAACACATCTACAACCCTTAAAGCCATAGGCGAGATTGATACCCGTTTGGGCAAACTATATGCAAACTATATAACCGCTTTTATGGATCACTACAAAATCAGCCAAAAAGATGTCATCGCTATCGGTCTACACGGGCAAACGCTTTGGCATGAGCCAAATGGCGAGTATCCTTTTTCTATGCAGCTTGGAAATGCCAGCGTTATAACAGCACAAACAGGTGTTAGTGTTGTTAGTGATTTTAGACAAAAAGATATAGCTCTCGGCGGTCAAGGTGCACCTTTTGCACCCGCCTTTCATCAAGAGATATTTTCCAATATTAACCGCAAAACGGCCGTTTTAAATATTGGTGGAATGGCAAATATAAGCATTTTAGGTGAGAAGCTTCTAGGGTATGACACTGGGTGCGGGAATGTTCTTTTGGACTACTGGATTTTTTATAACCACGGTAAAGTATATGACAAAGACGGGGAGTGGGCAGAGTCCGGACATGTAAGCGCAGAGCTACTCGACTCTATGTTAAGTGAGCCATACTTCAAAAAAGAGGCTCCTAAAAGCTGTGGCCGCGAACTCTTCAATGCAAAATGGCTTGAGAAACATTTAGAAAATTTCCCACTTGTGATTAGTGAAGATGTTCAGGCAACACTTTTAGAGCTAACCGCACTTACAATAGCTAACGAGGTGAAAAAAACCTCAACAGAGCTACTAATAGTTTGTGGCGGAGGCGCAAGGAACGCTGCACTTATGAAAAAGCTACATGTAGAACTAAAAGATATTGATGTAATGCTAAGTGACAAATACGGCGTAAGCAGTGAGTTTATGGAAGCGATGGCATTTGCGTGGCTTGCCTACAAACGTATCCACAAAGAAAAAGTTGAACTCTCTTCAGTTACAGGTGCTTCAAGAGACTCTATTTTGGGTTGTATATATGAATAAAATAAAAGAGTGGCTCTCTACTTCAAAATACAAAAATCATAAGCTTGAGATAGCCTCTGCTGATGCAAGCTTTAGAAAATACTACAGACTTAGTAAAGATAATGAGAGTGTACTATTAATGGACTCATCACTTGAAAAAGAGTCATTAAAACCATTTTTAGACGTAACCCAAAGACTTCTACATGTAGGAGTTAACGCACCTGAGATTTTAGAGCAAAATCTAGAGGATGGGTTTTTGATTATTAAAGATTTTGGAAACACTCACTACTTAAATGTGCTTAACCAAGAGAACTTCAAAACTCTCTACTCAAATGCCATTGAGACCATAATAACAATGCAAAAAGCAGATACTTCCGGACTACCGATTTATGACAAAGCTTTTCTACATGTAGAGATGGATTTGATGCAAGATTGGTACCTGGAAAAACTTCTACATGTAGAGTTAAGCATATCTCAAAAAGAGCTTATTGCAACTACTCTGAATGTAATTTCAAACATTGTGCTTGAACAGCCCCAAGGGGTGTTTGTACACCGCGATTTTCACTCAAGAAACATAATGATTACGGATGATAATAAAATCGGAGTTATTGATTATCAAGACGCAATGAGCGGTGCTGTTACTTACGATTTGGTCTCACTTTTAAAAGATTGCTATATAGCTTATAAGAGAGAAGAGATAGAGGGATTGGCGCTGGAGTTTCGCGATAAAAAAAATCTCGATGTAGATGACAAAACATTTATAAAATGGTTTGATTTTATGGGTCTGCAAAGACATATAAAAGTGTTAGGAATATTCTCGCGTTTATACTTGCGTGACTCCAAAGATGGATACCTAAAAGATATTCCACTTACACTTAAGTATGTCATAGAGACGGCAGACAGATACAGTGAGACCAAAGAGTTGGCAGAGTTTTTAAGGAGTATTGCATGAAAGCAATGATATTAGCGGCTGGCCGTGGTGAGAGGATGAGACCCCTTACCGACCACATTCCAAAACCACTACTGGAGATTCACGGCAAAGCACTTATTGTCTGGCATATAGAAAAACTCGCTTCTTTGGGGTTTAGTGAAATCATAATAAACATCGCTCACCTTGGCTTTAAGATACCGATGGCTCTGGGTGACGGCTCAAAATGGGGAGTTAAACTAATCTACTCCAATGAGCAAAAAGAGGGAGCGCTGGAGAGTGCAGGCGGGATTATAAAAGCACTTCCACTACTTGGAGAAGGTACTTTTTTGGTAGTAAACGGAGATATCTGGTGCGATTATGAGTTTGATTTCAATTTTGATTTGGAAGATGATTTGGCTCATCTGATTTTAGTTCCAAACCCAAAGCACAATCCAGACGGTGATTTTGTGTTAAAAAACAGAAGAGTTTTCAATGAGGGGGAAGAGAGACTCACGTTCTCAGGAATCGGCTACTACAGCCCGGAACTTTTCAAAGGTTTGAAAAGTGAAAAAAAAGCCTTGGCCCCGATATTGCGAGAGGCAATGATTCAAAAAAGAGTTGGCGGGTCCATTCACAAAAGCAGATGGTACGATATTGGAACACCGCAAAGACTTAACAGTATAAACAACGAGGTTTAATACCTAACTCAGACAATGAGAGGTACAATGTCTTCAAAAGCAGACATTAAATTTATTATTCAGAGTGTAAACAATGACAATTAAACAAATTATATTTCGCATTGCAATTATTCTACTTATAGTAGAAGCTATCATAATGCTAGTTCTGGATTTTTTGGCATTAAATTTGGACTGGATAACAGAAGCGATTGTTGATGCCCTATCTTTAACTATATTTGCTACGCCGATAATATACAAGTTGGTAATAAAGCCGTTTGTGTTAATGAGAGAAACAGCAGAGAACAGAGTTACTTATTTGGCATATCATGATGAGTTGACATCCCTTGCAAACAGAACAAAACTTCTGGAGTGGCTCGACCATAGTATAAAAACATCATACGGAAAAAATAACATCTCAATAATATTGTTAGAATTAGACCGCTTTAAAGATATACAGGACACCTTTGGACATGCGATAGTAGATAATCTTGTTCTAGATGTTGCTGAGAGATTAAGATGCAATGTAAGCGGTGTACATCTATTTGCCAAAATCGATACCTACATGTTTGCCTTTGTTGTTGAGAACATCCTCTCTGATGATGATATATATCTAAAATCAAAACAGATTATCACACTTGTGCAAACACCGATTAGCTGCAAAAACGGTCACGCTTTCAATATAGAGGCGAGTATAGGAATTAGCAGATTTCCAAAAGATGCCTCAAACAAGACCGACCTTCTAAAATACGCCTACACTGCCATGAGACAGGCTAAAACAATCAGCAAAGATAAAATAAGTTTTTACACTCAATCTCTTACAGAGATGTCACAAAGACACCTTACGCTTGAAGAGGACCTCAGACATGCCATTGAGAATAATGAGTTTCACCTCCTCTATCAGCCGAAAATTGATGCGCTCACAAATAAACTCGTTGGCGTTGAAGCGCTAATACGATGGGAACACCCGAAAAATGGGCTTATCAATCCAGTAGACTTTATCCCACTGGCCGAAGAGACGGGACTCATCATACCTATTGGGGAGTGGGTTTTACAAGAGGCACTCAAACAACAGGAGATATGGCAAAAAGATGGCAAAGAGCCAATTGTTATGTCCATAAACCTCTCGGGCAGACAATTGCAGATAGAGCATATTGATCAGATTTTAAGGGTCTTAAACCTGACACCGGTTCCTAAAAAATATATAGATTTTGAAATAACAGAGACATATCTTATGGAGGATGCTCTTTTGTCGCAAATGCTTCTTGAAAAACTTCACTCCACCGGAGTCTCTTTGTCGATGGATGATTTCGGCACAGGCTACTCCTCTTTGGCTTATCTAAAACGTTTCAAAGTAAATACCCTTAAAATTGATAGAGCACTTATACAAGACATAGAAGAGGATAAAAATGATTTTGCAATTGCAAAAGCGATTATCGCTATGGGTCACACGCTTGAGATGAAGGTTGTAGCAGAGGGTGTTGAAACTGAAGAGCAGTCAAGAATGCTAAAGCAGATAAGCTGTGACTATATTCAGGGGTTTTATTTCTCAAGACCTGTTCATCCTTACGCTGTCTACTCAAGCGATAATTACACTTACTAAAGGAACATGTTGTTAAAATCCATACTTATTCTATCTCTGAGCACTCTTCTTTTTGCTAAATATACAAACTGCGAATTTCAAAATAAAGACTATATAGACATCTGCGAAAAAGTTGTAAAAAACGGTGTTTCTCATGAGTATGCAAATAAATTTCTCCTCTCATATTTCAAAACAAAAAAATTCGATGAAGTGAGCTATAAGTATCTACAGCCGAAGTATATCAAGACTCATAAAAAAAATGAAAAAAAAGCCAACAATGTTTTAGTTAAATATATACCTGACATGATTGAGCATCTCAATATGTACTCAGAAGTTTATGATTATTCGGAAAAAAAGTATGGGGTAAATCGTGAGGTTATAGCTGCTATTTTAATAAAAGAGACAAGACTCGGGAAAATAAAGCCGACCCATGATGCGTTTATAGTATTCAACACTTTGGTAGTGCGGACAAAGCCAAATACTAGTCGTGAAAAATGGCTCCTAAACATGGGCAAGACAAATATGGCGTCTATTATCATGTACTGCTATAAAAAGGGTGTAACCCCAGAGAGTTGCAACCTCCCTAGCTCTTACGCCGGAGCTGTAGGAATACCGCAGTTTATGCCAAACAGTTTTATCTATGCAGAGGGGTATAAAAGTAAAGTTGCTGATTTGACAAATATGGAAGACGCAATAGTCTCTGCAAGTAAATTTTTAAACAATAAAGCTGATTTCTCTAAGCTGATAGAGTGGGATATTATGCCTGATATTGAAGATATAGAATCTCAATGGTATGAGTATGAGTTTAACAACGAAAATGCCTCATTTGTTTATGAGAAAAACACAAAGTCCGGAAAAGTTTATGACTGCTTCACATGTGGAAAAGATAAGCTGGGATACCTTAAAGAGTATACTAAAAAAATCATGCGCTATAACAACTCATCTAACTATGCCGTTGGCGTAATGCGCTTGGCCTACGAATCACATAAGGGTCTTAG
The DNA here is from genome assembly GCF_015265455.1 of Candidatus Sulfurimonas baltica. Classification (NCBI taxonomy): domain Bacteria; kingdom Pseudomonadati; phylum Campylobacterota; class Epsilonproteobacteria; order Campylobacterales; family Sulfurimonadaceae; genus Sulfurimonas; species Candidatus Sulfurimonas baltica. Next base: position 2,704,331 of record NZ_CP054492.1, read on the forward strand.
TAAAGAGTAGCTTTGAGGGTGTGTGACTTATTTGGTTTTATCACTCTTGCATCTTCAAATGCGTTAGCAGACTCTATGCAGACCATGTTTTTATAAGCATCATCATTCATGGCGCTCATTCTCTTACATTTATCTATCCACGGGTTCCAAACGACTATAGAGCTAGAGCCTTCATTCTCTACATGTAGAGTTCTGTTTGTATCTTTTAATATAACTTCATCCGAGACCTCTTGATAAACTCTGTCAACCTCTTGGTTAAAAGTTATATCTGCGTTTTGAATCTCTCTTTTGTAAGTAAGTGCATCCAAATAAGGCTTTTTATCTAAGCCCTCAATAGCTACATGTAGAATGTCTGAAACTCTGAAATATGTGTGAAGAGCTTGAGTTATCTCAAAAGGTTTATCATCTATATTTGTTGTTTTCAACTCCATAACAAGTCTATCTGAGATCCTTACATGTAACTCAAGTTCAAACTTATACGGCCATAGTTTTAAACTCTCTTTTGTATATTGCAGTTTAAATGTAATCTCTGTTGTATTAGCGTCTGCTTCGTTAGTGTTAGTTAGCTTCCACAAAGCCGTTCTTGCAAAACCATGCTGAGGCAAACTCTTATCTTTGTTTAGCCCAAACCATGGCCAGCAGATTGGAACTCCGCCACGTATGGATTTTGCCATCTCAAAATCGCTAGTATCACTCAGCCAAAGGAGAGGCTCTTTTGAGTTTTGTTCATAGTGAAAAATGTGCGCTCCCTGAAGTGCAATTTTTGCAACTGCAGAAGAGTTTTCAATCTCTATATATTCAAAACCGTTGGATAGTTTTTTATACTCAATCAATGCATTTTCCATGATGTGATTTTATGCCACTTCATAGCGTATGCCAAAATGAAAGAGTAGCAGATTATCCCCATCAGATATGTTGATTGCATATCTCCGCTCACATGTGCTATTTTTCCAAAAACAAGAGGGAGGATAGCTCCACCTGCAATTGCCATAATCAAAAGGGCACTCCCCTGAGCCGTATATTTTCCCAAGCCCTCAAGTGCAAGAGGCCAGATGGTAGGCCAGACCAGAGCGTTTGCAAAACCCAATAGCGCTACGAATGTTACCGTGTCCGGCAGAGTTCTAATACCGCTCCACCCCCACAAAAGCTCTGAAACCAAACTGCTATCTGCCGATGAATACACAACGCCAAAGAGAAATAAAATCCCCAACAGTGCTGAGCTGATTAGTGCTTTTTCCTGCGAAAGATATTTTGGTATAAACAAAACTCCAATAAGATATCCAAACACCATAAAAATCATAGTGAATGAAGTTAAAGAGGTGAAATTTTTCAAACCCAAGAACTGCCCGTATAACCCTATGGTATCCCCGGCTATAACCTCAATACCGACATAAAAGAAAAGTGCAGTTGCTCCCAAAACCACACGTGGAAACTGAAATATACTGCTCTTGTCTGAGTGTTCATCTTTTTCAAACTCAATCTCTGGAAGTGATGAGTATTTAACTAAAGCAATAAGCCCTGTCAAAACAGCCGCCATAATAATATATGGAATAATAAGACGTGAAGAGAGAGACTCTTTTGTTTCGTTGGAAAGATTCTCTAGTGAACCAATATCTGATAGTATAACAGCGGTAAAAAGAAGCGGTACAAGAACACCAGCACTTTTGTTTATAAGTCCCATTATGCTTATTCTCATCGCAGCACTCTCTATAGGTCCTACCAAAACTATATATGGATTTGACGCCGTTTGCAGTATTGTAAGTCCTGTACCGAGTATAAAAAGAGCAAGCAAAAACATTGCGAAACTTGCACTCTGAGCAGCAGGTATAAAAACAAGAGAGCCTACAACCATAACACCCAAACCTATCGCCATCCCATTTTTATAGCCGGTTTTATCAAGCATAAAGGACATAGGAAGAGCCATAACGGTATATGCGATATAAAAAGCAAAAGTAACAAAGAGTGCCTGAAACTCATTGAGGTCACAAATGACTTTTAAAAATGGGATAAGTGAACCGTTGAGCCAAGTAACAAAGCCAAAAATAAAAAATAAAACTCCTATAATTACCATAGGTACAAGAGTAGACCTGTTATCCATTTTTAAGCCCTTTTAGATATTTTGCAACTGCGTCTTCGTCGTTTGTGTGGGGAAGCACTATGTCTGCCAACTTTTTAACGCCCTCTTGTGCATTTGCAACCGCCACGGAGACCCCCGCCAGTTCAAACATACCGACATCATTGAAGTTGTCCCCAAAAACAGTCAGTCGGCTTAGATCAAAACCTACGTATTCGCTAACACTTCTAATGCCGTGGGACTTGTCTGCATCTTTATGCAATATAGTCAAAAAATAGCACCCAACATAAGCTTCCGGCGCAAGAATATATTTTAAACTATTTCCGAATATTTTCTCTACATGTAGAGCCAATTTTCGCAACATTTTTTCCTCACCCATATAAACAATCTTAAAGTTCTCATCCATGGCACGTATATCTTTGCACTCAACCAAGTTGTCATCTTCTGAGTATCTACTCAGCACCTCTTTTTGGTGTTCATTTAAAATAACAGAGAATAAAAATGCTTCATTAAGATTTTTATCCGCAAGTGCCAAAACAAAAGGGTAGATTCCAAATTTGCCACCCTCATCAATAATGGCATCTGCTACCTCTTTGTTTATAAACTTTGTCTCTATTATCTTCTTATCCATTGTGGCAATAAGAGCACCGTCAAGCAAAATCATAGGTGCATTGACATGTATGTTCTTTAAAAATTGTGCGGTTTTTTTGTATGTTCTGGCAGTTGCCACACTAATGATAGATTTCTCAGAGAAGCTATTCCAGACCTCTTTTGTAAAAGAACTCACAGAGAGGTCATTTCGTAAAAATGTATGATCGAGATCTGTTATATAAATATTCTTCATCTTCTCTAATATTTCAACTTGCATGTTATCATTCTCTCTACCAGTATTCTGCCTATCTCCTCTTTGCTGTCAATAACAGATGTGATATCCAAATCTTTTAGATTATTTTTATCTCTTAGAGTTGCTACCTTAACTATTAAATTAATATTTTTAGTATGGGCAAGGATTGCCTCGCAGATTGCTCTTTTTTTATCCATATTATCGAGGGTTACTATCACTCCGGCCGAACTCTCTGCATGTATGGCCTCCAAAAGGGAGAGCTTTGACATATCACCCAGATATGCCTCTTTCCCTTCCGCCAAGGCCTCTTGAACATGTTTTGGGTTATTATCTATAATTACGTAAGGGGCGGCTATCTTGTCCAAAGACTTTGCTGCAAACTTACCTACAATACTGTATCCGCACAAAATAACATGGTTTTTCCTCGAAATAAAGTCGGAAGTATCTAAGCCCAAATATTCAAAATGGGTAATGCGACCTACGAGTTTATTAATTCTAGATATAAAAAATGGAGTTACAATCATAGAGAAAATCACAACCAAGATAAAAAGCGCTTCCAACTCTTTGTCCAACAGACCCCCCATACTTGCAACTGCAAATATTACAAAAGAGAACTCACCAACTTGAGACAAGGCCAAAGCAGTTTTAAGTGATAATACATGTGAAGATGTAATGCGTAGCAAAAGGTACATAATAACAGCTTTTAAAACAAGCACCAGTGTAAAAATACCTATAATTATTCCTATGTTGTCTATAAAGTAGAGCACATCTATCTTCATACCAACGATGATAAAAAATGTACCTAAAAGAATATCTTTAAAAGGGGCAATGTCTGATTCAACCTTATGATGATACTTCGTCTCTGCAATTACCATACCAGCAACAAAGGCACCAAGAGAGTAGGTGAAACCCATATATGATGCAAAAAGAGAAGCGGCAACCACAATAAATAAAACCGAACCCATAAAAAGCTCATCAACTTCACTTGAAGCAGAGAAGTGCAGTAGCCATGTAATAACTCTCTTACCCACAACAAACAAGAGGACCATAACGATAACAGCACTTATAAAAGTATCTCTTAAAATCACTCCAACCGATTGGTCACCCTCACTCGTTAAAAAACTCAGAAAAATCAAAATAGGAATTACTGCAATATCCTGAAAAATAAGTATCCCCGCTGCACGCTGACCATACGGGTTATGTATCTCTTTTGAACTTTTAAGGTAGCTCAAAACAACTGCCGTAGACGAGAGCGCAAAAGCCAAAGAGAGAATAATAGCCGACTTCGATTCAAGTGAAAAAATATAGTGGCTGACAGCATAAACAACTAAGGCAGTAAATATTACCTGCATAGCACCATTGAAAAATATCTCGGTTTTCATACTGTTCATTTTGCGCAGAGATATCTCAAGCCCAATGGTAAACATCAAAAACACTATACCAAATTCACCAATATACTCTAAAGTGTGCGAATTATTCATCTCTCTTAAGTCAAAAGCGTAGACCAAAATTGTGCCGGTTATGATATAGCCAATAATTTGTGAAACACCCATTCGTTTCAAAAAGAGGTTTAAAACCGTTGAAACACCAAGAGCCATAACGATATAAAGAAGTGCAGAATCCATTAAAATCTTTCTAGAATAATTTTTTATGTATTATATAGTATTAAAACATTTTTTTACATATATAGTAAAACACTTCCTGGAAATAACCTCCCGATACAACAACTAGAGTCTTTAAGATGTATGGCGCTTCTGCTGCTGGTGTTGCTGGTGTAACAATGGCTGTAACTGCTACAAACGCACAACCAACAGATGCAACTTTGGCTTGTCTTGGTTGCCATGATGGTATCAGTGCTATGAACAGCGTTATAAATGCTCCTGGTTCAGGTGCAGGAGGCTCTAATACGACTGGAATCCTCATAGGTGGTACATTACAACTTCCAAGGTCTATGGGGAATTTGGATACAAACTCAATTGGCGGTCAGGGTCTTTTGACAGATGACCACCCTATGTCTATTGTATATACTCCAGGAAAAGCAAACTTAAAAGCTTTAAATTCTGGCCTTACTGATTTTGTCGGTGCTACCCAGATATCTGAGCTACTAAGAGGTGGGAAGGTTCATTGTGTTAGCTGCCATGACCCACACACAGCTAGGTCTAGGTATCTTAGAAACGAGAATACTAACAGTGCTCTTTGTCTTGGTTGCCATAACAAGTAACACCAAAAAATATAACCACACTATTCACAAAGTTTTAAAGAAAACTTTGTGAATCTCCTTTATAAACTACATAGATTTTAAGAGATTTTATAATATAATTCGCGATTATTAAAATACTTTTTGGAGTTTCGCATGACTAAATACATTTTTGTTACCGGTGGGGTTTTAAGCTCTCTTGGAAAAGGGATTACAGCTGCTAGTGTTGGTACTTTACTTAAACACTCTGGTAAAAAAGTGGGCATGCTAAAGATAGATCCATATATCAATGTTGACCCTGGAACTATGTCTCCGTTAGAACATGGTGAGGTTTTTGTAACTAAAGACGGTGCAGAAACTGACCTTGACATTGGAAACTACGAGAGATTTCTTGACTCCTCTTATCTCAAATCAAGTAACTTCACTACCGGACAAGTTTATCTAAGCGTTATTGAGCGCGAACGTGCCGGCGGCTACCTTGGTCAAACTATTCAAGTTATCCCACATATTGTTGGTGAAATTGTAAAACGGATTAAGCTTGCAGGCGAAGGTCACGATATTCTTGTTGTTGAACTCGGCGGAACAGTTGGTGACATTGAGGGACTCCCTTTTATGGAAGCTATTCGTCAAATGAAGCATGATGATGAAGTTGCTGGCACATATTTTATACATGTAACACTTATCCCTTTTATAAAAGCTGCAGGTGAGTTGAAATCTAAGCCTACTCAACACTCAGTTCAGGAACTTCGCCGTATCGGTATCACTCCGCAAATGATTATTGCTAGAAGTGAAAATGCTCTTCCTAAAACTTTCAAGAAAAAACTCGCAATGAGCTGTGATGTCCATCCTGACTGTGTTATTGAAGCACTAGACGCTGCAACTATTTATGATATTCCTGTTACATTTTTAAGACAACACATCTTAAAGCCAATTGCAAAAGAGCTCGATCTTGGTGAATTAGACCCTGACATGGAGGAGTGGGATTCCCTGGTTAAGAAAATTGTTCAGCCAAAAAACAGAGTTGTTGTCGGTTTTGTCGGAAAATATCTTGAACTCAAAGAGGCCTACAAATCTTTAACAGAATCACTTATCCACTCTGGAGCCCACTTAGATACTCGTGTCGAAATATGCTGGGTTGACAGCGAAGAGGTTGAAGAGAGAGGTGCTGAAGCTCTTCTTGGAGACTGCGATTCAGTTTTAGTTGCTGGTGGTTTTGGAAATCGTGGTGTTGAGGGTAAAATTTTAGCAATCGAGTATGCTCGTGTTAACAAAGTCCCATATCTTGGTATCTGTCTTGGTATGCAGCTCACACTTGTTGAGTACGCTAGAAATGTTCTTGGCCTAGAGGGTGCAAACTCTATAGAGTTTGATGAAAACACACCGCACCCAATGGTTTATCTAATTGACAACTTTTTAGACCAGAGCGGTGGCATGCAACTGAGAACTCACACATCACCAATGGGTGGCACTCTAAGGCTTGGAGAATATCCGTGCGATACAAAAGAGGGTTCAATCATTAGAGAAGCTTACAATGGTGCAAAAACTATTCATGAGAGACATCGTCATCGCTATGAAGCAAACCCAGCATACCGTGCGCAGTTAGAAAAAGCTGGAATGATAGTTACGGGTGAATCTAATGGATTAATTGAAACAGTTGAAATAGAGGGTCATCCTTGGTTCCTAGGTGTTCAGTTTCATCCTGAGTTTACTTCAAGACTTCAAACTCCAAATCCATCTATCTTGGCATTTGTTCAAGCCTCTTTAAATATTTCACAAAATATATGATTTCTTTGTATAAAATTGGCACATTTTTTTGTGCCAAAAGATACTAAATAAAAGATTTTATATATGTCAAAATTTGATAATATTCCTCTTCTAGACAAATCTGCTCTTTTTGAATTACTTACGCAAAGATTTGACAAAGAAGAAAAAAAGCTCTCTCAAATAGCAAGTCCCTCTCTACTTCAAGATGCTCCAAAAGCTGCTAAAAAAATAGCCGATACAATAAGAGAAAAGAAAAAAATAACTCTTGTAGGCGATTACGACGTTGATGGAGTAAGCTCTACAGCGATAATGGTAGATTTTTTCAGACAAATTCCTTATCCTCTTGAGGCAATCATTCCCAATCGTTTCAGTGACGGCTACGGTGTGAGTCCGACAGTGTTGGAGAGAATAGAGAGTGACCTGGTTATTACCGTTGACAACGGAATAAGTGCTATAGAAGCAGCAAATATTTGTGCACAAAGAGGGATAGAGCTTATAATAACCGACCATCATACACCCTCAGAAATTCTGCCTGAAGCTTATGCAATAGTAAATCCGAAACTCCCTACATGTAAATACCCTTTTAAAGAAATTTGCGGCGCACAGGTTGCCTGGCTACTGCTTGGACTTGTAAAAAAAGAGTTAAATCTAAAAATTGATATGAAACAGTTTTTAGATATATTATCCATTGCTATTGTTGCTGATGTAATGCCTCTAATAGATATCAATCGTATGCTTGTTAAAGAGGGTTTAAGGGTCTTAATGAGCTCAAGCAGACCAGCCTCTATAATTATAAGAGATTTTTTAAACAAGTCAATAATCACCTCTGAGGATATCGGATTTCAAATAGCTCCACGAATAAATGCGGCCGGAAGGCTAGAAGATGCAAGTATAGCTCTTGAGTTCTTCACAGCGACTAATACTAACACAGCCTACAAACAATTTGAAAAACTAAATTCTCTTAATGAACTTAGGCGTGAAACAGAGGCTCAAACAACCAAAGAAGCATTGGTTCAAGGGAACTGTTCGGATAATGTAATAGTTGTTGCAGGGGAAAATTGGCACGAGGGTGTTGTTGGGATTGTTGCATCACGCTTAGTAGATCACTTTCTTAAACCCGCAATTGTACTAAGTTGTGAAAATGGAGTTGCCAAAGGGAGTGCAAGAAGCGTAGGAGATGTGAGTATTTACGAACTTATAAAGGCTAATGAGTGCTATTTGACAAAATTTGGCGGACATAAGATGGCAGCCGGTCTTGGGCTTGATGTTAATAATATAGATAGGTTCAGGAGTGCAATCAACGAGAGTGCCTCCAAAATAGACCCGAATGATTTCATTCCATTAGACGATTTAGTTGGAATAATGCCAAGCAGTGAGATTGATTTAGAGCTTTTGGGTCTATTAGATAATTTTGAACCTTATGGTGAGGCAAACTCCCGCCCTACTTTTTTAATAAAAGATAGTGAAATAGTAGAGATAAAACTTTTTGGAAAAGACAAGTCTCACTCTAAAATAAGCGTTAGACAATTTTCACATGAAAGAGAAACAATAGAGTTGATTCTATTCAAAAAAATATTCAAAATGCCTGACAATAAAAAGCTTACATGTAGCTACAGAGTGACTAAAAATGAGTTCAACAGTAGAATATCAGCTCAACTTATTATAAATAAAATCTATGATTATCAATTATAAAATAGTGATAAAAATTGCTACAAATTACCTAATATGCTCTAAATCATAAAGAAAACCTTAAAATTTAAAACTATCTTAAGGCTCAAGAATGTAGAATTGGTGACTTTATCAAAAAAAAGGGAAAAACATGAACAAAAACCAGATTTTAGAAGAAATTTTAAACGAAGTAGACAAACACCCAGAGATTATGTCTCGTCGTGATGCTTTAAAGTATTTAACAATATCTCCATTAGCTGCGTCAGTTTTAGCTAGTGCGACAGTAGGTACTACTGCAGCTGTTGCATCAGCAGATGTAAGCGGTAAGATAGTTATAGTTGGTGGTGGTTTAGCTGGTATGAGTACAGCTGCTCGTCTTAACAACTCAATCAGCAATGCAGATATTACTGTTATTGAGCCAGATCCATTGTCTGTTTCTTACCAGCCTGGTCAAACTCTAGTTGGTGGTGGTGTTTGGGAAATTTCTGATATTCAATATAAAAGAGATGATTATGTACCAAGTGGTGTTAAGCTAATTAAAGGTAGTGTTACTGCTTTTGACCCAGACAACAATAAAGTAACTGTTGATGGTAATCAGGAAGTTTCTTACGATCAATTGGTTGTAGCAACTGGTGTAGTACTTAACTATGCTGCTATTAAAGGTCTTGATGGTGTAATCACTTCATCTGGTAAAAACAATGCAGCTACAAAACAAACAATTACTAGAGATGGTCTTCACTCAATCTATTTCCAAGATGGTGCAGAAGCTACTTGGAAAGGTATTCAAGAGTTAATTGAAAAAGCTAAAAATCATACTGGAAGTGAAAAATTACAAGCTATATTTACTCACCCAAACACGCCTCTAAAGTGTGGTGGAGCTCCTAAAAAAATCATGTATCTAACACATGCTCGCTTAGTAGATGCTGGTGTACGTGACAAAGTTGAACTTACTTTCTATCCAAATGGTGGTGGTATGTTTGGTATCAAAGATTACCATACTGCAATCGTTAAGCAATTTGAAGAGAGAGGTTTCAAATGGAACTATAAGCATAACTTAATTGCAGTAGACACAGCAACTAAAACAGCAACATTCGACAAATGGGCAATGGTTAAACAAGAAGTTGAAGATGATATGGGCGATAAAGTTATGAAAGAGGTAAGAGTTAGCGAGCCAGTTGAAGTTAAATATGACTTTATGCATGTATCTCCTCCTCAAAAAGCTCCAGATGTAGTTGGTAAGTCTAAACTAGGTTCAGCAAAAAGCTGGGTAACAGTTGATAAAGAGACTCTACAAAGCTCTTTCTACCCTAATGTTTGGTCACTAGGTGATTGTGCTGGTGTTCCAATGGGTAAAACTGGTGGTTCTGCTCGTAAACAATACAAAGTTGTTGTTGACAATATGATTTCAGTTATGGGTGGTAAAGCACCTACTGCTAAGTATGATGGTTATACAGTTTGTCCACTTATTACAGGTCTAGGTACAGTTATGCTTGCTGAGTTTAACTGGGCTTCTAAAAAGCCAGGAAGTGGTGTAAATGCTGCATCATTCCCATTAGACCCAACTAAAGAGAGATGGATCATGTGGTTATTAAAAGTTTATCTTCTAAAACCAATGACTATCCATGGTATGCTTTCAGGTAAAGCGTAACTATCTTCCCCTTTTTCCCTCTTCTTGAGGGAAATACTATCCCATTTTTTGTAATCTTAAGTTTAAAAAAGTATAATATTTTTTGTGATAATTTTATCAAAAAAATACAATAGGAGAAATAATGAAAAAAATTAGTTTAATAATTGCAATGATTATTACATTTTCTTTATCATTAAATGCGTTTTCTTTAGGAAAACTAGGTGAATATAAATTCGAAAAAGTAAATGGTAACGTTTGGATTATGCACGGGCCACCAGAGAACCCTAGTGTTGAGAATGAAGGTTTTATGAATAACCCTTCTTTTGTAGAGGGTGAGAATGGTACTATCGTAATTGACCCAGGTGGAAACTACAATGTTGGTAAAAAAATTGTAGCTGAATACAAAAAAGCTACAAATAAGCCTGTTCTAGCTATCTTAAACACTCATAAACATGGAGATCACTGGTTTGCCGGTAAAGCTTTTGCTGAAGCATTTCCAGATGCACAAAGCTATGCTCATCCAAATATGATTAAAGCTTCAAAAGATGGTGAAGCTAGATTATGGTACAACATCCTAGAGGGTCTCTCTAAAAACCTAAAAGGTACTGACGGGCCATTCCCTTTCCCAACTAAAGTTTTACATAATGGTGATGTTCTTAAAGTTGATGGGCATACTTTTAAAGTTTTTCACCCAGAACGTGCACACACAGATACAGATATCTTAATAGAGCATGTAGAATCTAAAACACTTTGGTTAGGTGATAATCTTATGGATTGTCGTCTTGGCGGGATGGATGAGAGTTCTAGTGTACACGGAAATATAGCGCTTCTTGAAGATATCGTTGCTCAAAAAAATGGTTATGTAAAATATGACCTTTATGTTCCAGGTCATGGTCCATCAAACGAAATGCACAAAGTTATAGATCCTTTCTTAAACTACTTTAAAACAGTTTTAAAATGGGCTAAGAAAGCTTATACAGACGGCAAAGAGAGTTATGAAGTTAAACCAGATGTAGCCGCTGAGTTAAAAGATATCCAACATTGGGATGAATTTGACCGCCAAATGGGTAAACACCTAATGAAAGCTATGGCTGAAGTAGAAGCAAGAGATATGTAGTTTCAAATGCTGAATCACTCTTTGTGGTTTGGCACCCTCTTTTTAAGATATAATATTCTATGTCAAAAATCCATGAATGTCAAAAATCTAAATCTAATATTACTAATTTAAAAGTTTTAGATAACAACACTTTTGCTTACAGCACTAAACTTCATGGCATTATACTTATAGACTTAGATGAATGTAAAGTTAAAAAAAATATTACAAATAAGTATCTAAACTCCACTGTAACAGCCCACTCTTTTAGTCCAAACTCCAAAATGTTTGCTTTTGTCAATAATAGAGTAATCTATATAATTGATATATATACTAACGAAACTCTGCAAACTATACAAACGGCAGATGAAGATATTACTATAATAAACTTTGATACATCATCAACATATATTATTGCAGGAACTGTAAATGGAAGAGTGCTCCAATATAGATATAATAAAACATCACTTCTATCAAGACTATGTTCATTTCCGCATTATCGCTCTAGTATATATTTAAATATTAAAGATAATGAAAACTTTGTAAGTGCCTTTGCGTTTCATAAAAACATGTTTGCATGTAGCGGCTATGGCGGTGCAATTATTATAATAGATTTATATTCACACAGAGAGTTAGAGATAATCACCCACAATAGAACTCGCGTTGAAGCCTTATGTTTTATAGGTAATAATACTGTAATTAGCGGCAACGGTGATGGAACTATTGATATTACATCACTTGGCAATACAAAAGTTCATAAAACAATAAATACTCCTCTATCGACCGTAAGACATATTATAGTAATGCCAAATCCTGACTACATAATGGTTGCTGGAACAACAAATATTATTTCAATAATTGATATAAAAAAATTAAAAATTACACATAGTAAGTATGTTGAATTAGACTCAAATATAATTAAGATAGGAATAATCGATGGTGAATCTTTAGTCGTTGCCCAAGAAAATAATAAAATTGTAATCATAGAGCTTGCAAGCGTTTCAAAATTAAAATCACTAATTGTTAATAACTGTCTTGAAGATGCTTACAAGCTTATACATAAAGAGCCAATGCTTCGAGGTTCATATGAGCATAAAATACTTGAAGAGAGATTTAATGATGATTATTTAAAATCTGCAAAAGCATTAATAAATCAAAATAAAGCACAAGCATCTGATATATTAGCACTGTATAAAAATGTACACTCTAAGCAAAGCGAAATTAAAAACCTTTTTGAAGCGTTTGCAAATTTAAAAAGATTTAATGATCTCTTTTTGGAAAAGAAATATGCCTTAGCATATTCTATATCTTCCAAGTTTCCTCCTCTTAAGTTAACTGCTCAATATAAAAAAATGGAACAGATATTTAAAATAGCCTTTTCAAATGCTCAAAAGCACGTTCTGAATGGAAATTTAGATGCTGCTAAAGCTCTTTTAAACGAATACAATGTAGTAGCATCTAAAAAAACAATAATTAGGCTTATATTAACTCAAAATAGAGAATTTGTTGAGTTCTTGGAAGCTGTCAAAAAAAAAGATTTTATTAATATTGACAAACTAATTAATAAAAATGCTCTTTTTACACAAATTCCTACTTATCTTGCCCTCAACGATGAGATAGAAGAAAAATTGGATGCTATAAAACATAATATAAATATTAGTGAGCTAGATATTGTAAAAAATCTTCTTTGTGAGCTTGAAAACATTCCATCAATCAGCAAAAGAGTTCAAATACTAAATATTGAGTACAAAAATTTACAACTGCTTCAAGCAGCATATGAAAAGAATAATTTTAAATTATGTTATGAAATTTTAGACTCACATAAATCCCTTGCTAATACAGAACTAGCGAGACTTCTTGAAAAACACTGGTCAAAACTAATGCAGCAGTGTGAGGAGTATGCACTACAGGGGAACATAAAAGATATCAAAAAGACACTTGGTAATCTTATTGGCTTGTCAACTAGGCACAGCAAAATTGGTGATTTAGTAAGAGTTAGTTTTCATGTAAGAATAAAATTTTTAATGGATGAAGAAAACTTCAGAGGTGCGGAAACTATCATTTACACATATATTGATATATTTGGCAGTGACAGCGAGATAAACCAGATAATGAAAAGGTTTGAAAAAATATCATCTATTAAACTAGCTATTAGTCAAAATCAATCAAACAGACGCCCAAGAAACGGTTGGACAGATTCAAGTATGATTATGAGGCAGGAGTCATAAGTTTTAAAAGAATCTCTAAACTCTCATCAAAGGGAGCTTGAAATGTTGAGCCTTGGCTCATAAATCTCTCCATCTCATCTTTCTTGTTTATAGCTTCATCCAACTCATAGTCACTCCCTTTTGCGTATGCGCCAATACGGATAAGAACTTCATTCTCTTTTAAAAGTGTGTATAGTCTTCTGAATTTTATTGCTGCTCTAAAATGCTCAGGTGAGATTATATCATTCATAACCCTTGAAGCTGAATTTAGAATATGGATAGGGGGATAAATTCCGAAATCTGTAAGCTCACGAGACAATACTATATGCCCGTCCAATATAGAGCGCGACTGATCAGCGATTGGGTCACTCATGTCATCACCCTCAATCAAAACTGTAAAGAATGCAGTTATAGAACCCTTTCCTTCCTCTTTTCCAGCACGCTCCATTAGTTGCGGAAGCAACGTTAAAGATGAAGGGGGATAGCCTTTTGAGGTTGGCGGTTCACCGAGTGCTAGACCAATCTCTCTTTGAGCCATTGCAAATCTAGTAACAGAGTCCATAATAAAAAGAACATCCAATCCCTGATCTTTGAAAAATTCGGCAACACTCATAGCTGCAAAGGCACCATATTTTCTCATTAGTGGAGAGTCATCGCTTGTCGCAACTACAATGACGGTATTCTCTAAATTTCCACCTAAATTTTTCTCTATAAATTCAGGTACTTCCCTGCCCCTCTCGCCAATAAGAGCAACTACTTTTATGGGTGCATTTGACCCACGTACAATCATCCCCATAAGAGTTGATTTTCCCACTCCGCTTCCAGCAAAAATACCTAGTTTTTGACCTTTTCCACATGTTAAAAGTCCATCTATACTTTTCACTCCCACGCTAAACACTTCATCTATCATTCCACGCTTCATAGCTGCTATTGGAGATTTTATAATTGGGGCTAGCCTTGAAGTATTAATAACTCCCTTGCCATCAATTGGCCTCATAAACGGGTCTACTACTCGCCCAAGTAAAGAATCGCCAACAGGGATGTTAAGACCTGTCTGATCTAAAAATACTTTGTCACCTGAGCAGAACCCCTCAACGAAACTAAACGGAGTTATGAAAAAAGTTTCCCCATCAATCTCAGTGACCATTCCCATAGTTTCCTGATTTTTGTCGTTGGATACAATCTTGACCATATCACTAATGCTAACTTTAAGGCCCGTAGCAGTTACTACAGTAGCATTTATTTTAACAACTTGACCAAATGATGTAGAGTAGTTTCTGTCTGAGATTCTTTTCTTTAGTGAGCTAAATGGCATATATATTAGTATCTAGTTCCGGTCGGAGAATTGATTAAAGAGAAGAATTCACTTCTGGTCTTTTCATCTTTTTTAAATAAACCGCGAAGAGCTGATGAAGTTGTGGTTGAGTTAATCTTTTCAACTCCTCTCATCTCCATGCACATATGACGTGCTTGAATTACGACTGCAACACCTTTTGGCTGAATTGACTCCATTATTGAATCTGCTATCTGTTCTGTTAGCTGTTCTTGAATCTGCATACGACGTGCAAAAACATTTACTACACGTGGAATCTTAGATAAACCTACAACTTTCCCATCAGGGATATAAGCTACATGCACTCTTCCTATAATAGGCAGAAGATGATGTTCACATGTAGAGTAAAACTCTATATCTTTTAGTAAAACCATCTCATCGTTAGAGCTTGTAAACATAGCAGACTCCAGTATCTCTTTTGGATCTTCTTTGTAACCGCCAAAAATAAACTCATGAGCTTTTCTAACCCTTTGAGGTGTTTTTAAAAGGCCTTCTCTGCTTGGATCTTCTCCAACATGAAACATCATCGTTCTGACAGCATTTTCAAATTCTAAATCTTGTTTGTTTGACAACTTTATACCTTTAAAGTTTTTGTTATGATAGGGTATCAATAAACAGCTGAAAGTTTATATATGAAAGATATGAATAGTAATTAACATGTAGAGTTTTCTACATGTTAATAATTTAAATTTTTTATAGCTTATTGCACAAATACATGTGGAACAATAAGTGGATACTTTTTCATTTTTCTGTAGATGTGTTTTCTAACAACTTGGCGAAGATCATTTTCCATTGCTCTAGGATTCTCAATTAATCCAGCTTTTATATTTAATAAAAACTGTTCCAATATATCTTCCATCTCTTTGGCAAAGAATCTATCTTGCTTATCAGCTACTATACCAAATGATGTAACTATCGGCTTAGATAGAAGTTTAGAGTGCTGTCCATCAACCTGAGCAACAATCATAACGATACCGTCAGAAGCTAGCTTTTGTCTATCTATTACTATATCATCTTCAATCTTATGATTATTTTGATTATCAATATATGTTTTTCCTGTTCTAACAGACTTAACTTTTCTCATATATTTTGGTGCGATCTCTACGGTATCACCATCATTCATAATATAAATATTACGTTCAGGGACACCACACATCATACCTGTCTCTTTATGTCTCATAACATGGTTATACTCACCGTGTATTGGCAAAAAGAACTTAGGGTTAACAAGGCGAAGCATAAGCTTTTGCTCTTCAATAGAAGCGTGACCTGAAACATGAATATCTTTTTCAGATGCCACTTTAGCTCCTGCACGTTGTAAATGATTTAACATTCCTGAAATTGAACCCTCATTACCAGGAATTGCACGAGACGATAGAACGATTAAATCTGTTGGCTTAATCTTTACATGTCTATGCTCGCCGATTGACATTCTAAACAGAGCTGAACTTGGCTCACCCTGTGAACCTGTTGTTACAATAAGAACATCTTTGTCACTCATAGTAGCAATCTGCTCTGGTTCAACAAATATACTCTTTGGCAATTTAATATAATCATACTGCATTGCAGTCTCTATATTTCTCTCCATAGAACGACCAATTACACAAACTTTACGACCATGTTTTACACCATACTGTATAGCTTGGTAAACACGATGAATATTTGAGCTAAATGTAGACAAGATAACTCTACCCTCAGCTTTTGCAAACACTCTGTCAAGAGCTGGAGCTACACTAAGTTCTGATTGAGTTGGATTTACGTTGTACGAGTTTGTAGAATCACTCAACAGAGCTAAAACACCTTTGTCTCCATAATAAGCAAGTCTATGTAAATCTGCTGTATAACCATCTACCGGAGTGTGATCTATCTTAAAGTCACCAGTATGAATAACTGTTCCCGCAGGTGTTGTAATTGCCAAAGATGATGAATCTAAAATAGAGTGAGTCATGTGCATCCACTCAATTTTGAAATCATTACCTATCTCATAAATTTTTCTTTTCTCAACAGGATTGAAATATTTTCTGAACTCTTTAATATGGTGCTCATCAAACTTGTTTCCTATCATTGCCAATGGAAGCGGTGAAGCATATATAGGAAACTGCATCTCTTTATAAAGATACGGCATAGCACCAATATGGTCTTCATGAGCATGAGTTATAATTACTGCTTTAATTTTGTCTTTTATCTCTCTAATGTAAGTGAAATCTGGAACTAAAATATCTACGCCATGCATATCTTCATCTGGAAAACTCATACCAACATCAACCAAAATCGCTTCTGTTTCAGTTTCAAAAACTGTTATATTTCCACCAATCTCACCAAGTCCACCAAGTGGAGTAATGCGGATTTTATCTCTTGAGTTTAAATCTAATTTATAATGAGGGTTAAGTCTCTGCTTGTGAGCTTCTTGATTGATAGCAACAAAGGATTTTAGATTTTCATCTACCGGCGTGCTTTGACGACGACGTCCTCTTGATGCAGTTTTGTTCTTATTGGCACCACCATTTGGTTTGCCACTAGGTTTGCTATTGTTATTTGGTCTTCTATTGTTATTTGTATCTGGTTTGCTATTTTCTTGAGGGTTGCTTACGCTAGCTGTATTGCTCTCGTTATTACCCTGATTCTCTTCTGCCATCCAAACTCCTTTTAATTATATTATTTTATTATAGAGTTGGTGATAGTCAACGGTAGAAACCTGATGAGGACGAATCGATGGTGCAAGTTCAAGCTCTAAAAAAGCTTCTTGAAGTATTGTTTTTTCGTAAATAACAGATAAATTTTTTATAAGAGTTTTTCTAGGCTGCTTAAATGCAACTCTAAGCATGCCTTCAAAATTCTCATCACATCTATCAGTTTTTTTTTCAATCAAAAAAACTGCAGAATCTATTTTTGGCGGAGGTTCAAAAGCAGTTGGCGGAACTTTCACAACTATATGTGCGTTTCCTACACTTTGAGTTATTACACTCAAAGAACCAAATACCTTCTCACCCTCCTCTGCACAAAATTTTTCTGCAACTTCAAGTTGTACCATTACAAGTATATTTTTACATTTTGGATCTGCGAGTGCTTTAAGAATGATATTCGTCGCTATGTAGTATGGCAAATTTGCCACCAAATCATATGACTCTTCTATTAAGCTGCCCTGCCAAGCATCAAGTACATCCCCACAATTTAGTTGGAGCTGCTTGGTTGCGATCTCTTTATCAAATTTACGTTGTAACAGTTTACACAAATCGGTATCGACCTCAAAAGCTTCTACACTCTTGACATCTACTAAATATTTAGTTAAATCACCTAAGCCAGGCCCAATTTCAACGATTTTATTATCATTATTGGGCATCGCTTCGACGATTTTTTGTAAAACAGTTTGATCTTTTAAGAAATTTTGTCCAAATTTCTTTTTTGCTACAATTTTTTCCATTAAACGACAGTGTATAGTAATTTTGCTTATAGTTAGTTAATATGAACAATAAAAATTACTTTTTATAATATATATCCCTTTTATTCCCAACTTATTTATTTAATGTTTCATGTGAAACATATCTATTTATAAGTCATAAATAGTATAATTTCAAATATATATAAATTGGATTATTAAACTATGAACTATTTTGCTAAAAGAATTATCCCATGTCTTGATGTTAAAGATGGACGCGTTGTAAAGGGTGTAAACTTTGTTGGACTTAAAGATGCGGGCGATCCTGTAGAAGTTGCAAAACGCTACAACGAAGAGGGTGCTGATGAAATTACTTTTTTGGATATAACAGCTTCAAGTGACAATAGAGACACAATAGTAGATATAGTTGCTCAAGTTGCGCGAGAGATTTTTATACCTTTAACTGTTGGCGGCGGAATAAGAAAACTAGAAGATATATATAAACTTTTAAATGTTGGCTGTGACAAGGTAAGCGTAAACTCTGCGGCAATTAAAAGACCTGAGCTAATAGATGAAAGCGCTAAAAGATTTGGATCACAATGTATTGTTACGGCGATTGATGTAAAAAAATGCGGAGATAGATACCACGTATTCTTAAATGGTGGGCGCGTTGATACAGGTATAGATGCTGTAGAGTGGGCTAAAGAGGTAGTTAATCGCGGTAGCGGTGAAATACTTTTGACATCAATGGATGCTGATGGGACTAAATCAGGGTTTGAGCTTAACATAACAGAACAAATATCTAAGGCAGTTAATGTTCCTGTAATTGCAAGCGGTGGGGCAGGAACAATGCAACATATAAAAGAAGCATTTGAGCATGGTGCCGATGCTGCACTTGCTGCTAGTATTTTTCACTATAAAGAGATAGATATTATGGATTTAAAACATTATCTACACGATAACAATATACCAGTAAGACTGTAGGAACTGCTTATGATTATCTGCGCTGGAAACAACGAAACTTTTGATTTTGCACAACCAACTGGAGTAGGGCTTATAGAAACTGCAATAAATCTGACAAGACTTTGTTTGTTTGATAAACCTGAGTTTTTACTTTTTGTAGGTAGCGCAGGAAGCTACGGAAAACATAAAATATTTGATATTATTGAATCAAAGACAGCTTCAAACATTGAGCTTGGGTTTTTAAATAATGATGCTTACTCCCCTTTAGATAATGTTGTTTCTACTAACATAGATAAAACAAAAAAAGATGTTATAGTAAATTCATCAAACTATATATCAACAAACGAAGAACTAACAAAAAAATTTCTAAACATCGGTGTAGAGTGTGAAAATATGGAATTTTTTGCTGTTTTAAGAGTAGCGCAAGAGTTTGATATTCCTGCTGGCGGTGTCTTTTGCATAACTAACTACACTAACAAAAATGCTCATGAAGATTTTTTAAAAAATCACGAAGAAGCTAAAGAGCTGCTAACTCTACATGTAAAAAAAAGAATCAAAGAACTAACAGCATACCGGGAGGTTCCTTAAAAAATGAGCGAAATAAAACCTTCACTTCTAGACTTCACACAAAAAGAGCTAATGCTTCTGATTAAGCCATCATTTCGTGTAAAACAAATTTTCGGCTGGCTTTACCATCAATATGCACAAGATTTTGATGATATGAAAAATGTCCCAAAAGCTCTTAAAGATGAACTGTCAAAAAAGTTTGTAGTAAATCCTTTAACTATTGTAAATAAAGAAGAGTCAACTGATGGAACTATAAAGTATCTTCTGCAGATGCAAGATGGTAAAACAATGGAAGCTGTTTGGCTTAAGATGAAAGATACTCAATTCGATGAGAGTGGCGAAGTTATACAAGAAGCAAGATACACCATTTGTGTCTCAACGCAAGTAGGTTGTAAAGTAGGGTGCTCATTTTGTCTTACTGCCAAAGGTGGATTTACAAGAGACTTAACTGCCGGTGAGATAGTAGCTCAGGTAGTAACCCTTAAACGAGATAATGACCACAAACATAACAGAAAAATAAATATAGTATATATGGGAATGGGTGAACCACTCGACAACCTAAGTAACTTAGCTAAAGCGATAGAGATATTTAAAGAGGATGATGGGCTTTGTATATCAGCAAAACGCCAAACAGTCTCCACTAGCGGCTTAAGCAATAAGATAGACCAATTGGGAGCTATGGACCTTGGAGTACACATCGCTATATCTCTACATGCAGTAGACGATGAACTAAGAACTGAGCTAATACCTATGAATAAGGCCCACAATATCAACTCTATTATAGAAGCAGTTAAGCGCTTTCCGATAGATACAAGAAAAAGAGTTATGTTTGAATATTTAGTAATTAAAAATAAAAATGATGACATAGCTTCTGCGAAAAAGCTTGTGAAGCTTTTAACAGATATCAAAGCTAAGGTAAATCTTATATTCTTTAACCCTTATCCTGGAACTGACTATGAAAGACCTACAAGAGCAGATATGGTAGCTTTTCAAGAGTATTTAGTCAACCACGGCTTACTATGCACAATACGTGACTCTAAAGGTATAGATATTAGTGCTGCATGTGGACAACTAAAAGAAAAAGAGTTAGGTAAATAAAAATGAGTTATGTTGATAGTTTTCAGATAGTTTTTTTAGTCGTTGTATTTGCTATTGCTGTGATTGGTTTTCTTAAAGCTGCAACGAGTGATAAAAAATAAAATTAGTAAACTTATTATAATATTCTTATGATAAAATTACAAAAGTAAATATAACCTACACTCAAGTAGACTAAATTAATGAAGGAAAATAATAATGGCTGAGAATAAAACAAATACAGACCGTATTAAAAGAATTTATGATCTTTGTGAAGATCACTTTGGAGATGTTCGTTTTGTTGGCGTAAAATTACAAAATAAAATTGGTTGGGTAGCAAAAGTGCAATTTGATGGTGATTTTGAAAGCTTGACTGCAGATGGTGAAACAAGTATTGATGCGCTTCGTAAACTTAAAAACCGTGTTAAAAAAATCATAAAAAGATATAACGGCGTTTAGGCAATATTTTATACTTGATTTTAGTAAAACGACCAACACACCAGGGAGGTCGTTTATAAGTATAATAATACCTTACTATACTTATAAATAAATAATCTTCTTCTCTTTCTATTTCTCTCTTAAAAATATTTTATTATTTTAAAATATTACTAAATTCGTTCAATATGTAGAGTATTCACACAGTGTTCTAATGTGTGAATAGCACAAAACTTTATTCAACCTAAATTTGATAATTCTTTATTATTTTAAGAACAAATTTATATAAATTTATCCTGAAACAAATATATATTTAAATCCCATAAATACCTATTATATGGACTTACCAACCTTTTATTAGTTCTAATTATTTTTATAATTATTTTTAACTTGTGTCTGTATTAAGTTATTCACATTGATAGTCTTTAATATAATATTATTTTTTTAACATAAAAAAATTAACTGTTACTGAACTGTCTCTTTTATAAGCTCATGCAATCAAAACAAAGTTTAGAAAAGTTAACTTTACTATTAATGTGGAATTTTTTATTGTAAAGATCAAACTCTAATTCGTTT
Organism: Candidatus Sulfurimonas baltica; assembly: GCF_015265455.1. Lineage (NCBI taxonomy): Bacteria > Pseudomonadati > Campylobacterota > Epsilonproteobacteria > Campylobacterales > Sulfurimonadaceae > Sulfurimonas > Candidatus Sulfurimonas baltica. The sequence continues at coordinate 2,726,129 of NZ_CP054492.1, forward strand.
GCATGTAGAAGTAGTCTTGATGCGCCGCTGTTATTTATTCGCTCTTGGGGAGTTAATTCTTTATCTAAAAATTTTACTATGTTCTCTTCGCTCTGTCCATAAATCGGATCACCAACAATAGAATGTTTCACATGAAACAAATGCACTCTAATCTGGTGCTGCCTTCCCGTTAATGGTGAACACTCAACAAGAGTCATATCTTTGTCTGGAAAGTATTTCAAAGGCTTTACATCTGTTTTTGACTTCTTGCCGTCTTTATGAACTTTAACTACCATCCTTACTATTGCACTCTCATCCTGCTTTCTTAAAAGTGGTGCTTCAATGCAGATATCGTCTTTTACTTCCCCATGAACCATCGCTAAATACTTCTTCTTCATATCTCGCTCTTGAAACATCATTTTTATATCTCGTTCACTCTTTTTATTTTTAGAGCATAATACTAAGCCACTTGTCTCTTGATCAATCCTATGAGCAATATTAGCATCTCTTCCAAATTGGTATTTAAGTTCATCTATAAGTGAGTAAGGTGTATTTCTATTTTGAGGATGAATAAGAACTCCGCTTGGTTTATCAAAAACAACAAACTCATCATATTCTACATGTACTTGCAGCCCTCTACTGATTGGCTCAAAATATATAAACTCGATTTCACCTTCTATCTCTGTTGATGATTTATCCATGATTTCACCATTAACAAGCACTCTACCTTTTGATATAAAACGTTGTGCTTCTTTTTGCGTATAACCTAACTCTTTTACAATAAATAAGAAAGCTCTTTGCTTTTCTTTAATAAACATTTTTTTTAAAATAAATGGCAAACTTTAATCCCTATTTAATGAATCTTTAATCAATATTTTACATAGATTTATGTAGAATAAATCACTGAATTTTAACATAAAAACAATAGATAACTATCATAGGGGTTTAATAAATGATCGAAAGATATTCCAGAGAAGAGATGAGTTCAAAATGGACAATGCAGGCGAAGTATCAAGCTTGGCTAGACGTAGAAAAAGCAGTTGTGAAAGCTTGGGCAAAACTAGGAAAAATTCCACAGGATGATGCAGATAAGATTGTTGCTAATGCTGGTTTTAATATAGAGCGTATCGATGAGATAGAAGCAGTTACTCGCCACGACCTTATAGCATTTACAACAAGTGTCTCTGAAACACTTGGTGATGAGAGCAGATGGTTTCACTATGGTATGACAAGTTCAGACACTGTTGATACTGCTGTTGCTCTTCAAATGAAATCTTCTTTAGAGTTAGTTATAGAAGATGTTAAAATGATTATGGAGTCTATTAAAAAAAGAGCTATGGAACATAAGATGACTCTTATGGTAGGACGCAGTCATGGTATACATGGAGAACCAATAACATTTGGTCTTGTGTTAGCTGTTTGGTATGATGAGATGGCAAGACACTTGGAGAATTTAGAACAAACTCTAGTTGTTATATCTGTTGGTCAAGTTAGTGGAGCAATGGGTAATTTCGCACATGCTCCTTTAGAACTTGAAGAGTATGCATGTGAAGAGTTGGGTCTAAAACCGGCACCGGCATCTAACCAAGTTATACAACGTGATAGATATGCGAGACTAGCAACTGCTCTAGCATTAATGGCGAGCTCTATTGAAAAGTTTGCAGTACAAGTTCGTCACTGGCAGAGAACCGAGGTTTATGAGTGTGAAGAGTATTTCGCAAAAGGGCAAAAGGGCTCATCTGCAATGCCTCATAAAAGAAACCCTATCCTAACAGAGAACATAACAGGATTAGCCAGAATGATAAGAGCTTATGCAATACCGGCTATGGAAAATGTAGCTCTATGGCACGAAAGAGATATATCACACTCTTCAACCGAAAGATTTTGGTTGCCAGACAGTTTTATAACAACTGACTTTATGCTTCATCGCATGAATAACGTTATTGCTAACCTAACTGTTTATCCTGAAAATATGATGAAGAACTTAAACCTTACCGGCGGATTGGTTTTTTCTCAACGTGTTTTACTTGAACTTCCTATCAAGGGTGTTAGTCGTGAGGATGCATATAGAATTGTTCAAAGAAATGCTATGAAAGTTTGGGAAGAGATTCAACAAGGAAAACCTACTACTAATGAAGCTGGAGAGTCTCTATATCTTAACCATCTTTTAGCAGATGAAGAGCTAAGAAACTCTCTTTCAGAAGAGCAGATAAGAGAGTGTTTCAACTATGATTATTACACTAAAAACGTAGATAATATTTTTGCGAGAGTTTTTAAATAAAAGTTTAAAATATATAGGATAACCCATGATAACAATTATAAAGAGAAATGGCAGAACAGAAGCACTTGATATTACTAAAATACAAAAGTACACTTCAGCTGCAGTTTCTGGATTAAGCAATGTATCGCAAAGTGAATTGGAAGTTGATGCGCAGATTCACTTTCGTGATGGCATAACATCTAAAGAGATACAACAAACTTTAATCAAAACGGCTGTAGATAAAATAGATATTGATGCTCCTAACTGGACATTTGTTGCATCACGTCTTTTTCTATTTAACCTATATCATCAAGTAAATGGTTTTACAGGTTACTGCTCACTGGAAAAATATTTTAAAAGAGGGGAGAAAGAGGGGAGACTTCTGTTAGGCATCAGTGATATGTACGACCTTGAAATATTAGAAAAACATATAAAGCCTGAACGCGATATGCTTTTTAACTATCTAGGCGTCAAAACACTCTATGACAGATATCTTATTAAAGATAGGAACTCTGACCCTATAGAACTTCCTCAGCATATGTTTATGGCTATTGCCATGTTCTTGGCTCAAAGAGAAGAGGACAAGCATGAATGGGCTATTAAGTTCTATGATATGATAAGTCAGTTTCAAGTTATGCTTGCAACTCCAACTCTATCAAATGCAAGAACAACAAGACATCAGCTTAGCTCATGCTACATCGGTTCTACACCTGACAATATAGAGGGCATATTTGACTCTTACCAAGAGATGGCGATGCTTTCCAAATTTGGCGGAGGAATTGGCTGGGATTGGACTGGTGTTCGTTCAATGGGCTCTTATATTGATGGACATAAAAATGCAGCAGGCGGAACAGTTCCATTTTTAAAAATCACAAATGACATTGCTATTGCAGTTGACCAGCTGGGAACTAGAAAAGGTGCGATTGCCGTTTATTTAGAACCTTGGCATATTGATGTAAATGACTTTTTGGACCTAAAGAAAAACTCTGGTGAAGAGCGTCGCCGTGCTCATGATCTTTTTCCCGCAATGTGGCTAAATGATCTATTTATGCAAAGAGTTCAAGAAGATGCTATATGGACACTTTTTGATCCTTATGATGTTGGAGAGTTAGCTACACTTTTTGGTGATGATTTTAACAAGAGATACAAAGAGCTTGAAGAAGATGAGAGTATCATCAAAGAGAAGGTTAAAGCTAAAGCTCTCTGGAAAAAGATTTTAACATCTTACTTTGAGTCTGGTTCACCTTTTCTATGTTTTAAAGATAATGCAAACAGAGCTAACCCAAATAGTCACACCGGTGTTATTAGAAGTTCAAACCTTTGCACAGAGATTTTTCAAAACACTAACCCTAACACTTATAAAATAAAGTTTATATTTGAAAACGGAGAGAGCATCTCTTATGAAGAAGAAGAGATAGTAAAAGTTGACAGTGGACTAGAAAAACCTGCTAAGAAAGTTACTGCACTTGACTCTCTTGGTGGTCAACCAATCTATGTTGTAGAGAAAGAAAAAATAAATGGTGATACGGCCGTTTGTAACCTTGCTTCTGTAAATCTATCTCGAATAAATACAAAAGAAGAGATTGATAGAGTTGTACCGATTGCAGTTCGTGCCTTAGATAACGTGATTGACCTTAACTTCTATCCAATAGAAAAAGTAAAACGAACAAACATGAAAAGTCGTGCTATTGGCTTAGGTGTTATGGGTGAAGCTCAAATGTTAGCAGAAAACTGTATAGCATGGGGGAGCCAAGAACACTTTGACAAAATAGATGAAGTTATGGAAGCTGTTAGTTATAACACCATTTCAGCTTCTTCAGACTTGGCATTGGAAAAAGGTATATATCCTGAATTTGAAGGCTCTCAATGGAGCAAAGGCGTTATGCCAATGGATCATGCAAGCGCTGAAGTAAAAAACCTTGTTGATCGTGGCGGACTTTTTGCCTCTTCTTATGAGTGGGATGAACTTCGTTCTAAAGTTAAAAAACAAGGGATGAGAAACGGTTATCTAATGGCCATCGCACCTACTAGTTCTATCTCTATACTTACGGGTACGACGCAAGCTATTGAGCCTGTATATAAAAGAAAGTGGTATGAAGAGAACCTATCTGGTCTAATACCTGTTGTTGTACCTAATCTTTCACCTGAGACTTGGTCTTACTATACTCCTGCTTATGATTTAAACCAGACTCTTCTTATAAAAGCAGCAGCAATTAGACAAAAATGGTTAGATCAGGGGCAGAGTCTCAATATATTTATTACACTAGACAAAGCAAGTGGAAAGTACCTAAATGAGATTTACATGCTAGCTTGGAAACTTGGATTAAAATCAACCTATTATCTCCGTTCACAATCACCAGAAGTCAACAATGATGTTGAGGACAGAAGTATGGAGTGTGTAGGTTGTCAATAAAATGAAACCGCTACTTGTAAGAGAGCTGCCAACCTTTTTAAAGAGGTTTGGTAATTTTGTTGATGGTGAACTTAGACATGCAGAGGTCGTCTCACCTACTGTTATTAAAATCACTATTGCAGGGCAAGACAGCGCTAGAGGTTTTGACTGGCTAACAATAGAGTTAGAATTAAGCGGTGTTAGTGATGCAAGACTTACAGATAACTCCAAACTTCTACATGTTGATATGAGTGATGGAATAAATATAGTTTTTGAAGAAAACAGTTTTGCTTTTGGGATTGGTAATAATCACAATATATCTGGTATAAAAAATGCTACAACATTCATAATATCTTCTAGTATAAAATACAAAGAAGGGTCATTCTAAGGAGAAGCTGATGAAAAAGTACGATGTAAGAGGAAATATTTTAGGTTTTGAAGATACTATAAATGTAGAAATACATGAAATAGATGAGCTTTTTGCAACAATGCAAGATATAGATAACAAAGATATATCTTTTACTATTATAAATCCATACATGTTAAGAGAGTATTCATTTGATTTGCCAACAGATATAAAAGTTATTTTAGGCATAAATGAAAAATCTAATGTTAGTGTTTACAATATAGTAGTAATTCAAAAACCACTCGAAAACTCTACAATAAATTTTTTAGCACCAATTATTGTAAATAATGACAATAATAAAATAGGTCAAGCTCTACTTAATCCAAAAAGACATCCAGACTTCGGTATGAGTGAAACTATAAAATCTTTTAAAGAAAAATAATAGACATATTTAAAACTCATTAACACTCTATAAACAATTTAGTTATAAACTTTTATCATTAATGAAGAGGAATAACTATGAAAAAATTACTTTTATTGGGTTTAGTATCTCTAAACCTGGTTTATGCCCAAGATAGTGTAGAGTTTAAATATGCACCAACTGACACACAGAGACAACATCCTACAAGTCAAGACTATATACTCTCCTATAATAATATATTAGAAAATGTAAGAACAAGCGTCGTTAATATATCAACCAAAAGAACTCTCAACAATATGCAAGCAGAATCTAATCCGTTTATGAATGACCCCTACTTTAGAGAGTTCTTTAAAAACCAGAGACAAATACCACAAGAAAGAGTTCAAAGTGCACTTGGTTCTGGTGTTATAATCTCAAAAGATGGCTATATTATTACAAATAACCATGTTGTAGATGGCTCAGATATAATCAAAGTAAGCATTGCTGGAGATAAAAAAGAGTATGAAGCACAACTTATCGGCAAAGATGAAAAAAGTGATTTAGCAATAATAAAAATAGAAGCAAAAGATTTAAATGCTGTTACTTTTTACAACTCTGATAAAGTAAAAGTCGGTGATATTGTATTTGCTCTAGGAAATCCTTTTGGCGTTGGTGAAACAATTACTCAAGGGATAGTTTCAGCCACGGGGAGAAGCGGGGTAGGCATAGTAGAGTATGAAGATTTTATACAAACTGATGCTTCCATAAACCCTGGAAACTCTGGCGGGGCACTTATAAACTCAGCCGGACACCTTATCGGAATAAACTCAGCAATTATTTCAAAAAGTGGGGGAACGTTGGCATAGGACTCTCAATACCATCAAATATGGTAACCTCCATAGCAACCGAACTTATAAATAAAGGCAAATATAGTCGTGCTTATCTAGGTGTTGCAATTTCAGATATCAGTGCTGAAATGAGTAGCTTTTACAATGATAATTTTGGAGCATTAATAACAAGTATAGAAGATAACAGTCCTGCTTCCAAAGCTGGCTTAAAAAGAGGTGATTTAATAATTTCTGTTAATGGCAAAAAAATTGAGAGTGCAAGCGAGCTTAAAAATAATATAGGCTCACACTCACCATTAAGAGTTGTTAATGTTAAATTTTTACGAGACAAAAAAATTGATATTGTAAATGTAACACTTGACTCATTAGATAAGAAATCTGTTTCCGGAGAATTAACATATCAAGGACTTAAGGTAGTTCCGCTAAGCTCATCATATAAACAAGAACTTGGAGCTAACATAAACGGTGTGTTAGTTATTGAAATTGAAGAAAATAGTAAATCACAAACTTTGAATATAAAAAAAGGTGATATTATATTACAGATAGAAAATAGTGAAATAAGCACATTGGATGATTTTAAAAGAGCAATAGCCTCTCAAGAGAAAAAAAGATTTTTTATCTACCGTAGAGGTTCTATATTTGCAGTTGTGTTGTAGATTTATATATTGCACTTAGTGCTTTTAATTATTAAAATAGGAGAAAGAAATGCGAGTAGTTTGTCCTCATTGCAAAAGTGTTAATAATATACCACAAAAGGAGTCTTATAAAAAAGCAATTTGTGGGAATTGCAAAAAGTCACTTCTAGAGACAAAACCTCTAGAGCTAACAGATGCCAACTTTGATGAAGTTATAGTTAATAGCGATATTCCTGTTATAGTTGATTTTTGGGCACCATGGTGTGGCCCTTGTAAAATGATGGGACCAAATTTTGAAAAAAGTGCAACAAAATTTCCACTTAAAACGCTTTTTACAAAGGTAAATACTGAAACTGAACAAAATTTAGGTGCCAGATTTGGTATTAGAAGTATTCCTTCGCTTATAATATTTAAAAATGGCAAAGAGGTTCATAGAGCTTCAGGTGCTTTAGATGAGAACACTTTAAATAATTTAGTTTCACAATTTATATGATATTTAATAACTTATCATATAATATTTAATAATATGCAAAAGGACTCATTATGTCTAAAGACACTATAACACTAACGAATAATCGTGATGGAAAGAGTTATGAATTTCCAATATTAGATGCGACAATAGGTCCGTCTGTAATTGATATCTCTACACTCTACAAAGAGCTTGGAATGTTTACTTATGATGAGGGTTATACTTCAACAGCATCTTGTAAATCAAGCATAACCTATATTGATGGTGAGAAAGGGAAACTTATGTATCGTGGCTATAATATTGAATATTTAGCCAAAGAAAAAACTTTTTTAGAGACAGCTTACTTACTTTTAAATGGAAATTTACCAAAAAAAAATGAACTTGCCTATTTTTCTTTAGAGATGAAAAAGCGCTCTTTTGTAAATGAAGCCATAAAAAAACTTTTTGATGCTTTTCCAGATCGTGCTCATCCCATGGCAATTCTATCATCAGGTGTATCTGCACTTTCTACATTTTACTGCAAGCATTTAGAGATATTTACTAAAGAAGAATATTCAGAAATGGCAAATCGTATAGTTGCTAAAATTCCTACATTAGCAGCTTTTTCATATAGGTATTCACAAGGTTTACCTATTATTTATCCAGATATGAGCAGAGGATTTACTGAAAATTTTCTTTACATGTTAAGAGCTTATCCACATAATTTTGTTGAAATGAGACCTATTGAGATAAAAGCTCTAGATACTATCTTTACCCTTCACGCTGATCATGAGCAAAATGCCTCAACAACAGCTGTCAGAAACGTTGCATCTACTAATGCTCATCCTTATGCAGCTATAAGTGCAGGAATTGGCGCTCTATGGGGTAAAAGTCATGGTGGAGCAAATGAGAGTGTAATTCGTCAGCTAGAGATGATAGGTAGCGTTGACAGGGTAGATGAATTTATAGCAAGAGCAAAAGATAAAAATGACAGTTTTAAATTAATGGGTTTTGGTCATCGTGTCTATAAAAATTTTGATCCACGTGCAACAATACTTAAAAATATTCGCAATGATCTTGTTAACGAGCTAGATATAAGCAGTCAATTGATTGACGTTGCTAACAAAATAGAAGAGATTGCATTAAGTGACGAATATTTTATAAGTAGAAATTTATACCCAAATATTGATTTTTATTCTGGTCTTATTTTACAAGCACTTAAAATTCCCAAAGAGATGTTTGCAGTTATATTTGTAATTGGAAGAACACCAGGCTGGATTGCCCAATGGAGTGAATTAAATAGACAAAAAAGTGTTAAAATTGCTCGTCCTCGTCAACTTTACACTGGTCCATTAGACAGAACTCCAAAATATTAATATTTTGGAGTTTCTTAGTTTTTTATAAGCTGTGTTCTATTACTTAATATATGAACAACAATAATCTGTTACTGTTTTAATCTTTAAATCAAAAGATGAGTTTGCACCGATCTCAAAAGTTTCCGGTGTATTTAAAGTCTTCCAATCTTCGTTAGGAAGTCTAATTTCTAGCTCACCACTTAACATCTCCATTATTTCTGCTTCATTTGTTCCAAAAGTATATTCACCAGGCAACATAACCCCAAGAGATTTTATTGAACCATCTTCAAACTCAATTGTTCTACTAGTAACTTTACCGTCATAGTATATATTTGCTTCTTTTTTAAGACTTACGTTTTTAAAATCTGACATTATTTAATTTCCTTCTTTTATAACAATTTTAACATAATTTTAATTTAACTTTGACATTTTTTTAACCTCAATGATTAATTCCTTTTGTCTTTCATAAACATATTCCATAAGCATTGAGTCATCATTAGAATCTTCATCTAAATCACAAACAACCTTACAATAACCATCTGTATCTTTAGCTGTATTCATAATAACTTCTGCACCTAATTTTAGCTGCATATAACCATTATCAGATTTAGAGTTTGGAATATTAAAAACCAGTAAAACATCCCTTGACTTGATACTTTCAATTTTCTCTGTATATTTCACTTTAAAAGCAATTGACTTAATTGATAAGTCACATATATTTCCGTTAATTGTAATTCCATCTAACAGCATTGATATTGGTATTTTACTTGATGTTGTTACCCTCGCGTACTTTCTAGAATTTGCATTCGTTTTTAAAAATGTGAAATTTTCCAAAATTGCAATTCTTTTTTTTAAATCTATCTGTTTTATATCTGCTCGTATATCATATATAAAACTACTTGATTGTAAAACTGTTTCTTGCTCTATTTTCATAACAACACCTTGAAGCTGTTCAAAATTTACATATACAGTATCATTTGTTATTTTAACAATTTTTGATGGAGTATTAATAACCAATCCATTATAAATATTAAGCAATCTAAACTCTATTTCATCTTCAAACGCATCATCTAAAAGATTTTTTTCACTGACGAAAACTTGTGTATTGCTAGTGTGTTTAAGATAATCACTATGCATCTCTTTATGTGTAAAGTTTTTACTTTTTATTTTATCAAATGTAATAAGGATATCACCAAAATCTAGACTATTTAAATTAAATGTGAATACATCTATGAGTGGTTTATATTTTTGATTAGCAATATAATTTAATACTCTAATATGAAAATCATCTGCTATATCATTTATATCTTCAAAATGCATATTTTCAAAAAGTATCACATAATAATTTCTATCTAATTGAGAAAAAATGATTTTTTTTTCTAGTGCTGATTCCATAAATGATAATAATTTACCAAATAAATCTTCTAAATCTACAACATTTAAATCTTTTTGTAATTTTTCTATATTTTCTATACTTATTGTTATACAAGAGAGTTGTTTATGTGTAATATTACTTTGAATGAGTTTTTCTTTAAGCAGTTCTACAAAACTAACCCTGCTGGATATAAAATTTAACTGTCTAGATATTGAAGTGTCTAAATCTACATGTATTATTTTATCGTTATTATTTATACTTATACTCTCTAATATACACTTCTTTTTTCTATTAGAATTATCAACAATTGATTTTTTTATAACTATGTCTTCTTTTAAAAGTTCTTTAATATCAAGCCCGTATGAGATGTTTTCTTTAAACATTTCAAAATTATCACATTCAAAAAAATTTAATAATTGATTACTTACATATTCTAAACTACTGTTTTTATAAATCATAAAATTTTCTGATTGTATAGCTATATTTCCAAGTAAACGTTCTAAAACATCTTGTAAGTAAATTTTTCTATCTGCTTTTATTTTTATGATTGCTTTATCAGTATTTTGATTTTGGGTTATTATATCTTTTGCACCGAGCAAGTATGTTAATTGAAAAAATATTAGATTATATTTTTTTGGAATAAGAAAATATATTAGTGAATTTGTTTTTTCTTTAAATAGATTTTTCAATTTAATTGATATATCTTTATCTGCCTCATCCAACTCTATTACGTAAATATCATAGACACTAATTATTTTAATATTATCAATATCTAAAGAAACACTATTTTCAAAAGAGTCTAAAATTTTTTTAACATGTACTGACGATGATGTTTTAAAGTATAAATGGCAAAGACTCAATAACTCTCCTTAAATAACAAAAAGCAATATTTTTTGAATTAAATTATATCAAAATAAAATAATTATGACATTAGTTTTACTCTTTGTGAATGTGTTATAGCAACTGCTATAGCATCTGTAATATCAAGTGGCTTAATCTCTTTTTTTATATTTAAAAGACGCTTTACCATAAATGCCACTTGCTCTTTTGCTGCTTTTCCATTTCCAGTCAGAGATTTTTTTACTTGTAATGCTGTATATTCACTGAATTGTCCAAATTGTTGAAGTATTGTTAACATAATTGCTCCACGAAATTGGGCTAATTTTATAGTAGTTTTAGGATTATGAGCATAAAATATATCTTCCATAGCCACTTCGTCAATAGTGTGATTATTAAAAATACTTTCAAAAGCTTCAGCCATCTGTGGGATTTGAAATTGCAGTTCATCTGCTTTTATTTTTATAAGCCCGGCCTCAATAAGTGAAATTTTTCCTTTTTCTAAAGAGATAAGAGCATAACCCATATTCCTTGTACCTGGGTCTATTCCGAGAATTATCATTATATTCCTAATATATATTTTAAATTATAAAATATTATATACAAATAATTCGAATAAATAACTTTTTAATAATTAAGCATATATATAAATCATTTATTCACATAATCACATTGATGTTATTCACATAGTTTTAACTATATTTATGTAAAAAATTGATATTATTCACATATAAATTATTAAATAGGATTTTAT